>UQKE01000014.1 GCA_900541555.1 uncultured Porphyromonadaceae bacterium
TGCCTCCGAGATAGGCAAACGACAACTCATGGGCATAAACCGTCAAGGCTGTTGTAAAAGGACTCCGGCTGAAGTAAATATACTTGTATCGGCTCCGGCATAAGACAATGGCATAGAAGTAGACTTTGACCGGATGATGCTCCTTATCATACATCCATCGTTCGCCAAAATCAACTTGAGCGTATTCTCCATAGGCTGTGTCTGGTTGCTTCTCGTATTGACGGTTACCATGCCCGACACGCTTGGAGATATGATATTTGCGACGGATGTACTGCACGTAGTTGTAAACTGTCTTTTGCCCTACATCGGGGAAGTCTTCATACTGTTCACGTAGCCAGTCTCGTATCTGGCTACTCGACAGATAAGGATGAGAGTCCAGACTCTTATGTACAAAATCCTCATACGGGTCCAGTTTATGGTTATAATTACGACGATAGCTCTGGCTGTTCATAAACTCGCTCTCACTCATCGACTGATATTTACGAACGGTGTTACGGTTAATTCCCAAACAACGAGCTATCTGCGTTTTGTTTAGGCCTTTTGATTTTAATTCTTTTGCCTGCATTGTGCACCACTCGATTCCTACTCGCTTTGCTGCCTCGTTATTCTTGCAATTTGCAAGTGCTTTTGCCAAGTCGGTCGGCAAATCGACATGAAACACTTTTGGAAGCACATTTAATTGGTTGGGAGTGACAATCGGTTTCAATCCGGGAATAATTGGCACGCGAATGCCCAATGCCCTGCATTTTTCCACAAAGTCAAAATATTTTTTGTTGTCAAAAAACATTTGTGTCACAATGTAATCTGCTCCATTGTCGACTTTTTGCTTTAAGTACATCATATCGATGTCCATGTTGGGCGATTCGTCGTGTTTTTCAGGGTAGCCGGCCACGCCGTAAGAAAATTTCTCTCCCGTCACAATCTCCATTTCCGTTCCGTCGGAAAACAGCCCGTTATTGAAATCATTGACTTGTTGTTGCAATTCTATCGCATGCGTATGTCCGCCGTCTGTCGGGACAAACCGGTTTTCATGTTTGGCCTTGTCGCCTCTCAAAAGTAATAAGTTGGTAATTCCCAAGAAGTTCAAATCAATCAAGGCATACTCGGTTTCTGCTTTGGTGAAACCGCTGCATATCAGGTGTGGCACTGTCGGGATGCCGTATTTTTGTTGTATCGCGGCAGCAACTGCCACCGTTCCCGGCCTCACGCGTTCGGAAATTCGTTGGTAAGACCCGTCGGCATTGCTTTTAAAGATATACTCGCTTCGATGAGTTGTAATATTGATATACAATGGAGAGAATTCCCGTAGAGAATCAATGGCATCATAGATTTGAACAATGCCACGTCCTTTCAAGGGTGGCAATATTTCAAAGGAAAAGCCACACTCTGTCCTATTTTTAAGCAAATCCGCAACTTTCATGTTTTTTATTGTTATATGCGCTCGTTTAACTCTCTCTTTAAAAATTGTCCTGTAATGGATGTTTTGCAAGCGGCAATTTCCTCGGGAGTTCCCGAAGCGACGATAATGCCTCCATTTTTGCCGCCTTCCGGTCCCATGTCGATTACATGGTCGGCACTTTTTATGACATCCATATTATGCTCAATAACCAAGACCGTATTGCCTCTTTCCACCAATTTATTCAATACATCCAACAATATTCGAATGTCTTCAAAATGTAGTCCGGTTGTCGGTTCGTCCAACAAGTATAAAGTACGTCCTGTATCTTTTTTTGCCAGCTCGGTTGCCAATTTCACTCGTTGGCACTCTCCTCCTGAAAGCGTGCTTGAAGGTTGCCCCAATTTTATGTATCCCAAGCCGACTTCTTGCAATACTTTTATTTTGTGAAGGATATTCGGGAATCCGTCGAAAAACTCGACTGCCCTATTGATTGTCATGTCCAACACGTCGGCAATGGATTTCCCTTTGAATCGCACCTCCAATGTCTCCCTATTGTATCGTTGCCCGTTGCATGCCTCACATGGGACAAGAACATTTGGCAAGAAGTTCATTTCAATTGTCTTGTAGCCATTGCCTTTGCAGGTCTCACAACGCCCGCCTGCCACATTAAACGAAAATCTCCCCGGCTTGTAGCCGCGTATTTTGGCTTCTGGCAGTTCGACAAACAAATTCCTGATGTCGGAAAAAACATTGGTGTATGTGGCCGGATTGGACCTCGGTGTTTTGCCAATGGGCGCTTGATCGACAGTCACTACTTTGTCGATATTCTCCAACCCCTTGATTTCTCCGTATTCCAAAGGTTCTTTGAGCGATTTGTAGAAATGCCGGCTTAATATCGGCTGCAATGTTTCGTTGATGAGCGTTGATTTGCCGCTTCCGGAAACTCCCGTGACGCAAATAAACATCCCCAACGGGATTTTGGCATCGATATTTTTTAAATTATTTCCATTGCATCCTTTCAACTCTAAATATTTGCCATTGCCTTTTCTTCGAATTTGAGGAATTTCTATTTTTCGTTTGCCGTCGACATAGTCGCCTGTCAGGGTACCGCTATTTTTAAGGGCTTCCGGATTGCCGGCAAACACGACATTTCCCCCTTTCCTGCCGGCTCCCGGACCGATGTCGACAACGTAATCGGCTTGCATCATCATATCCTTGTCGTGCTCCACGACAATAACGGAATTGCCAATGTCGCGCAAATCTTTCAAGGAATGAATCAATCGGGCATTGTCTCTTTGATGCAATCCAATGCTTGGCTCATCCAATATATACAGCACATTGACCAATTGTGAACCAATTTGTGTGGCCAATCTGATGCGTTGGCTTTCTCCTCCGGAAAGTGCCAACGAACTATGGGCTAACGACAAGTAGTCCAATCCAACATCGTTCAAAAAATGCAATCGGGCTCTGATTTCCTTTAAAATCTCTTTTGCCACGATTCGTTGCCGGTCGTTCAGGCGGTCTTCCACTCCGTCAATCCAATTTTTTAATTCCGACAATTCCATGCGGGAAAGATCGTAGATGTTTTTCCCGTCGATATAGTAATGCAGCGCTTCTTTGTTTAATCTTGCACCATGACACTCCGGGCATGTCGTTTGCGAATAAAACTGTTCTGCCCATTTTTGGGATTTTGACGACATTTCGTCGTTTTGCTGCATTTCGATATATTTCAATATTCCTTCGTAGGTCGGGAAATATCCCATGGAATAGCCTTCCACCGTTTGGACTCCGTTCGTCGTGCCGTTGAGTATGGCATCCATCACATCTTCGGGCAAATCCTTAATGGGTGTTTTTAGTGTGTATCCGGCTTTCTCGCATATCGAAGCTATCTGTTCGAATATGAAATTGTTTTTATAGCTTCCTAAGGGCAGGATGCCTCCGGAGAATATGGATTTCGTATTGTCAGGTATGATTTTTTCATAATCAATCAAGTTGATGGTCCCCAAGCCTTTGCACTTCGGACATGCTCCCAATGCCGAGTTGAATGAAAAATTGTGTGGTGCGGGCTCTTTATATGAAAGTCCAGTGATGGGATCCATCAAAGATTTGCTGTAATAGAAGGATTCGGCAGTGTCGACGTTGTAGACCATGATGATGCCGTTGCCTTGCTTCATGGCTATTGCAACTGTGTCTTTCAAGCGTTGACGGTCTTTTTTGTCAACTTTCAACTTGTCGACAACCAGTTCAATGCTGTGGTTGCGGTATCGGTCCAATCGCATGCCTACGGATATTTCACGGATTTCGCCATCCACGCGCACATTCAAATAGCCTTTTTTCCGCAATTGCTCGAATAATTCTTTGTAGTGGCCTTTACGGTTGTTTACCAATGGGGACAGCACCATCACTTTGGCGTTCTGGAATTTTTCGATGATTAGATTTACGATTTGCTCCTCCGTATATTTTACCATCTTGCTTCCGCTTTCATACGAAACGGCTTCACCGGCTCGCGCGTAAAGCAATCGCAAGAAATCGTAAATCTCAGTGATTGTCCCGATGGTGCTTCGAGGGTTTTTATTTACTGTTTTTTGTTCAATGGAAATTACGGGGCACAATCCTGTGATTTTGTCCACATCGGGGCGCTCCAATACGCCCAGCATGTTGCGGGCGTACGAAGAGAATGTTTCGACGTAACGACGCTGCCCTTCGGCATATATCGTGTCGAATGCCAAAGACGATTTTCCGCTTCCGCTCAAACCGGTAATTACGGTCAATTTGTTGTGCGGTATGAGCACATCTATATTTTTCAGGTTGTGAACTCGTGCCCCATAAACGGCAACGGAATTCGCTACGTCGTCGATGTTTTCTGTTATTTTACCCAATTTTGATTATATGTTTTTAGTTGTCCGCTTGTAAAACTGCCATTAGCCTTCGGCACGTTCACTTTATACGTTTTGCCTTGTGGATTTGGCAATGAGTCGTTGCGAATCCATGGGTTTAGTTCACGCAACAAGGCATACGATATTTTGTGTTTGCGCGCCCAGTCTATCCAGCTCTCCACAGGCTCGGACACCGTCACTTTCCGGCATTCCAATGGTTGGTACAGCTGATTTGCTTTGAAACGGAATCCGTATTTTGCAGGATTTTCCATGATTGTTTTCATGGCAAATAAACGGAATATATAGCGCGAAGTTTCGTTGTTGAGATACAAATCTGTCACACAATCTGCTTTTTGATCCGCCAACGCGTCAGAAATGCGCCGCATTCCGGCATTGTACGACGCGGCAACCGCAAGCCAGTTGCCGTACTTGGCATAAGCTTTCTTCAAATATTTGCATGCTGCCACGGCCGCTTTCTCAGCGTCGTATCGTTCGTCCACGTATTTTGTCACTTCCAAACCGTATTCTTTCGCGGTAGCCGGCATCATTTGCCACATGCCGGCCGCTCCGGCCGGCGACAGGGCTGTGTCGTCGTAATGGCTTTCTATGGCAACCATGTAGACGAAATCGGCGGGAATTCCTTCTTTTTGCATGATAGTCGACAGGACAGGCAAATAACGGTTTGCGCGCTTTATGGTAAGAATGGTGTTGATATGGCCGAACGACATGGATAGCAATTCTCTGTCCAATCGCTCTTGGAAATCAGCCCTGCTTAAATCGAATTTTTCTCCTGCAAATTCAATTTGTGTCGGCACATCCGGCGCGCTAACAGTGTTTTGGGCCAATCCGCTGCAAGGCACGGCCATCAATAATGCCAATGCCCAGCATTTAATTCGTCGTGTTGTTGTCATCCCCTGTGCTTTTTAATATGTTTATATCTCCTTTTAATTTATATTCTTTGCCATCTGCGCCGGTCGCTTCTATCACGTAGTAGTATACGCCGGCCTTGACGAATTTTCCTTTGTATTTGCCATCCCAGCCTGCCGCCGGATCCTCAAACGAAAAGATTTGGGTTCCATACCTGTCAAAAATCCAACAGCGGAAAGATACGATGGATTTATACGACACTTTCCATTCGTCGTTAATGCCCTGAGATGCGTTGGGTGAAAACGCGTTTGGGCATTGCAACGCTGATTCGCCAACCGTTATCGTATATATGTCGCTTTCCGTCGAACAGGATGCATCGCTGTTGCTTGCCACGAATTTCACGTAGTAAGTTCCATCTTCCCTGAACGAATAGTCTAAATCGTCTTCATTGAAGCGCAGCTCGATGGCAGCAAACTCCGGATCTCTCGAAAATTGCCATTCCTTGTGAGCAACGGCATCGGTGCAATAGGAACGGAATGAAATGTCGACCGGAGCCGAGCCTCCCAAATTTTCACTTTCTTCTTTTTGCTCGTTGGCATTGTCGCGTTCGGCTTGGACAGCTTCTGTTTTCACTTCTATCGATTTGGTCTCATACGTGTCTGTCGTGTACCCGACAGCCTCTCCCCATGCCTCGAGGAAGCGGTCGCCTTCCACCGAAAATATCGTATTGCACAGAGGAGCCTGAACCACTGTCCTTGCATTGATTTGATCCAGAATCATGTCCGTTTCGAGTTCCGCATAAACGGAATTTTCTTCATCCCAGACAAGCGTCGTGTAGTATAGATGAATTCCTCGTTCCAATGTTTTGGGCACGCCGGTAATCGTGTAGTACGTTATAGGGTCGCAATCGGCATCAAATTCCAATGTGGCCAAGCCGCAATCTTGCTCTTCGGGAAAACCGACGCTGCGAAGTTCGAAGCGGTAATTCGCGTAGTTTACAACCCAAAAATAATATCGCTCCGCTCCATCCTCAATGATATATCCGCAGTCGCCTTCGATTTGGCGCAATGTCGAAGTACTGCCGACGTGCTCGACATTGGTCAGTTCAGTGGCATACGCGCCCCCCTGCTCCTTGTACGAATACCATTTCGCATTCGAGCCGCCAACCGGCGAAGTGTAGGAAACCGCAATGCTTTCGATGTCGTGCAACACATATATGGCATCCAATCCCGTGCCGGGATCGGGTTCGACAGTCACAATGTCCCTTGTGTTTCCGGTAAAGCTGATTTGAGCGGAAACAATGGGCATGTATGCCAAAAAGCATAAGACAAACAAATTTTTCTTCATGTCAGAACGTTTGGTGCAAATATAGTGAAAGCCGAGCGGAATGCAAAGAGCTTGCTCAATTTGCATCCCCGAGGCACGCCCTGCAAGGTTTTTAGTTAGAGTGCCGCAAAAAAAACCGCTTTTGCAAATTGAAAAGATTTTGTGAATTTTTCAACAGCACGGCAATAAAAAATCGTTTTTTCTTTGTTTGTCTCAAAAAAGTGAGTATCTTTGCAGTCGCAAACGAAAAAATGGCTCCGTAGCTCAACTGAATAGAGCATCTGACTACGGATCAGAAGGTTACAGGTTTGAATCCTGTCGGAGTCACTTTTTTATGGAACGGCTCCATAGCTCAATTGAATAGAGCATCTGACTACGGATCAGAAGGTTACAGGTTTGAATCCTGTTGGAGTCACAAGAAGGTGTGTCGGAAAAAAACGCGCACCTTCTTTTTTGTACACGCCTTTCTCTATATTTAAACAATACAAACTGCGCCTCGGGAATGCAAATTGAGCAAGCTCTTTGCATTCCGCACCGCACAAAAGATATATTTGGATAATACAGGATGCGTTTCGGCAGAAGAAAAATG
The DNA here is from genome assembly GCA_900541555.1 of uncultured Porphyromonadaceae bacterium. GTDB lineage: Bacteria > Bacteroidota > Bacteroidia > Bacteroidales > Muribaculaceae > Limisoma > Limisoma intestinavium. Next base: position 7,058 of record UQKE01000014.1, read on the forward strand.
AATGAACTCTTTTTTCTTCAGCTTTCAACTTTCGCTATATTTGAATAATATAGGATGCGCCTCGGCATAACAATTTCAAGCAAGCTTGATTGTTCTGCACTCGACTTTCACTATATTTGCAACGTGGTTGAATTGTTTTCTAACGTCAGCGGAATTGTACCGCTGTTTGGAAAACGTTCAACTAAAATATAAGCTCTTGATTATCTTGTGCCTCCGCAATTAGTGCGGAAATGCGTAGATAATTGAGGGCTTTTTCTTCATTTATAAATACTATATTTGCCACGGAATCCAAATAATCCACGTCAGCGAGATTGATTCGCTGTTGGGCTATGAGAATTTGGATTTTTCCTTATCCGCAAAATTGTCCTTCCGATTGACATAAACCTCAAACAAATTATAGCCCAATCAATAACATCTTCGACATCGCGGTAAAGAAAATCGCCGCTTTCCGCCACTCGCTGCGCGGCGTCCGCGCGTTGAGCGTAATTGCCCACTTTCAATCGCATTTGCGTGGCGATGTCGGCGGCTTCCTCCAAAATGCCGCGGTATCTGCCCGGCTCTGCAAGATTCTCATAGCTCCGCCACAGCAGGTAGCGCAGCTCGTTGTCGGAGAGCGTCACGCCGGTGAAGCCCTCGAACCCTATCTTGCGGAGCATGTCCAAGAAGAACGATTTGATTTTCTGCCACCAGCTCGCGTTAACGTTCTCGAAGTCCGTATCTTCCGCCAACGAAGCCAAATATTCTTCGGTGGCAGTGCGGAAGTCCCAACCGTGCTTCGCGGAAAGCCCTGCAATGCGACGGCGCACATCCTCGTCGGCGTTTTGGTAGACGTCGTCGAGGAACGTGTCGAAGCGGTCGCCGAACAGGCGGCGCAACCCGTAATGCCCCACGGCTTCATGCAGCAGCGTCTGCTCGGCGTCGAAAGTGCTCGCGTGGTTCGGCACGACGATGGTTATCTTGCCGGTGCTGCGCGAGTAGAAACCCTTGGCTTTTGCCCGCCTGCCTTGCAAAGTGCTTGCATCCGTGACGATTTCCACGTTGCCGAGGTGCAATTTCTCCGCCAACGCGCTGACGCGCTCCGCCATGCGGCGGCGTTCGCGCTCTGCAAATTCCCTGCGCTGCCGCGCTGTGCGTGTGGGCTTGCCCGACAACCTCGCTCGCGGATCGTTCGCCATGGACAAGCCGTCGTCGTCCAATGCGCCGTTTCCGACACGAAAAACTTCCTCCCCGATGTTTGGATTTTCAAAATTCCTCACTATATTTGTGGCAGAGGAAAGTTCTTGATTATTTGTAGCGTCCGCAATGGGAGCGGAGGAGCTTAAATAGTCAAGGGCTTTTTCTTTATCTGCATATAGCAATTTTCCACCATTTATCCAAGACAGCACTCCTTTGTTGTTTTTGTCAAATATAGACGTGATAAGGTTTAAATCTTGAACTTCACCTTTCCTAATATCTATGGAAACGAGTGCATTTTTCCCATTTATTGGCATCTCGGTTAAAATAGCATAACCGTTTTCATAACTGCCTTTAAATACTGCAATCGGATTTGCAACGTAGCGCGGCAAATCTTTCACGTCCTGTATGGAATACTTGTGCGACTTAGCTTTTTTTATCAGTTTGTTGCCATATAGCGCAATGTTCCTGTCAGGGATTCCGGTTGCGAGCAATACAGCGGAGGGTCTGCCAAGCATCAATATCGTGCTGTCGGCATTCTCCTCGGTCAATCCGTCCAACTGCTCGTTGAACCGCTCGTTCACTTCCGCTAACTCGTCAGACTGCTCGCGGTAAAGCAAGCCGTCCGGATTCCGCAAACTGAATCGGATATCTTCGTTGTCGGCGGAAAATGCCCCCGTGTTACCGGTGGCGCTCTTGATTTGGGTGGTCGTTTTCACGATGTAAGTATGAGCTACATCTGCCATTCTTATTCCGTCGTGAGCCCCGGGATATAAACGGTTTTGGAATTTTTCATACAATTCATTCGTGAGATATTCCTTATTACTCCCTCTTCCCAAGTCAATATCATAATTTTCTCTCAAGAAATCACAGAATTTTTTTGAAGTGGTGCGTTTTCCCAACGGCAACAAATCTATCAGTTTTGAAGATCGCAAATAGACGGACTTTATTTCTCCGTATTCTCCTGTAACATCATCGAATGAATAGTCTTTTGCAGCGGATGGAGAGGAAGTGAACCAAAATCCATTATTTCCTCCGTAGAAATTATGCCCATATTCAAAAACAGTTCCCATTTTTTTAGGGCTACCTCTATACACCACCCTCGGCTCGCCGTTTTCATCAACAACTTTCGACGAGTTTGTTTGCAGAATTGAAACCAATCGCTTATCTTTGATGCCGGAAACAACAGTCTCCTTGTCTGAAACGTCCGCTTTTACGCCGTCAGTAAGATTAAGGAGGCTGTTTTTTTCTATCTCTGTCAAAGCATGATCATAATAGCTTCCTCCATTTTTCCGACCGACAACCAATTTGGCGGTATAATCTGCACCGTCAATGGTTAGTCCAACGACATAATAACGGTAACTGTCAAATTTCGTGCCTTTTTCATTAGGCACTTCATCGATAAAAATGGCATTTTCTATCATTTGAGGAATATATGCTATCGATTTCAAATGAATGTCGTTCTCTGCATCGTGGTGTGCCACCTTGCGAGAAGCACGAGTGACATTTATGATATCGCCGGTATCTTTATTTGCATATTCTCCTCTTAATGAATTGACAATATAATCTTCCGCCGACTTGCTGTTCAATTCGTATTTCCCTTGATAGTCATTGTCGGAGACAACAACCGGTTCGCTCTTCCTCAATTTCTCGATTCTCGCCGCTTTCTCCCAATCGCCAAACCACTGCTTGAACGCCCGAGTGCGCACCTGCGCCCATTGCCTTTCCGTCAGATTGGTCGGCTTGCCGTTTGGAGCTTTCATGTAAGTGCCGTCGGCTTTTGCGCGGTCGATTATGGATTGCTCTTCGATCGTCCGTGCAGGGTTCACGCCCTCCAAGAGGTCGCTCACCACGCGGTCTGCGACTTCCTCCGCCGTTGAGAAGCGGATGTGCAGGAAGTCGGCCACGGCTTTCCAAAAGCGCCGCAACGCTTCTTTCACTTGCTCCAATGCCGCAATTGCCTCCGCTTTGCCCACGACCGCGCCCCGACCGCCGGCAATCTTGCGTTGTTGCTCGCGCAAGCGTTCCGCTCCGCGCCGTCCCGAATACGTTGCCAACACCTCGTCGGCTATCTCGTCGTCTGTCGCCAGCTCCGGATAGCGCGATTTGGTTTCTTCCCATGCCGGTGTGCCTTTCATCAGCCCGACGACGTTGCGCCATTCTCCGGCATTGCCATGCCGCAACGCGCTTGCCCAAAGGTGGGAGTACTCGTGGATTGGCGTTTCTGCCGATGCAATGCGCGGATCGATGTAGATGCGCCCTCCTATGGTGAAGCCGTACGCTTCGCCGTGCGGCGTGCGGAAAAACCGAGCCTTGTCGACAATCTGCAAGTCGTCCTCGTTGAATATCACATAGTTTTTCGCCTTGTCCTTGCGTCCGCCGTTTCGGTATTGGGCAGGATAGGAGATGCCGACGAAGCCCAAGCCGTGCAAGAACTCCGAAGCGCCCCTGTCGCCCAAGTAGGCGGCGATCGTCCCGTAAAGGGTTTCGCCGTCCTCCGCCTCGCCGAAGCTGTCGCTCAAATCGCGGCGGAGCATTTCGCGAGCCGTGTTGTCGTTGTAAGAGCCGTCCTCGTCCGTTTCCAATATCCGGCGGAACACCGCCTCTGCCATTGCTTCCTTGTCGAGCGTTTCCGGCAGCGGATTGCCGTATTCCAAATAGTTGCTTCCGTTGTCATCGGGTATCTCGACGGTGTAGAGAAGGCGGCTGTTGTTTACTTGGAAATCATTCCCATGCAACATGGCAAGTTCCGACAAGTTCTTTTTCCAACCTTCGGCATATAACTTGTTCCCTATCTGTTCGTCATATTCAAGAGAATTTCTCCATTCATATTCCAAATCAGCCTTTGCCTCTTCAAAACTGTAACCCAATTCCATTTTCTCCACTACGGACAAAACTACGTTATAAGGTCTTACTCCTTCATTGTAAAGTCGTAGTATTTCACCGATGGAATGTCCTTTATAGCTTATCCTGCCTCGTTTCTGCGTGGCATAACCCTTGCCGATTCCTTCCACCTCGGTCACATACGTGCCCCAACCGTAAGCCTGCGCTCCTTCGCCCTCGCCCATGTGGCTGTGGTCGAAGCGGTCGAAGTCTGCCCCCGAGCCGTGGAACACGCGGTGTTCACGCAATTTCGCGTCGGCTTTTATTGCATCTTCCGCATCTTTGCGTATCTTTGCAGCGTCGGTGCTGAGGATAGCGTTTTGGACGTGTGTATCAGGGACGGTTCTTTGCCGGGCATTGGTAGCCTCAGATGACTTTTCAGCCCACATGGTTATGGTTTCCATATCATCGGGGCTGTTTTTGTATTCTTTTTCCACTACCACCACATAGCCGTTGCTCAAATTCTTGTAGAACCGTATAGACTCACGCCCACTTGCATCGGTTGATGCTTTCTTAACATAATCGGGAGCAGTCATGATATATGGGATAAGTTCCGCATCTTCATCACGCAAAGGGATACTGTTTTTATTCAGCTTGTTGCCTCCCACACCATGATTCTTCAATGCGTGTGCTATGCCGTTTGCCGTTATGTTATGGCTGTCAAAGTCGCGCCCCATCGCCTCCTTTACTTTACGCTGCGTACTTTCAGGCAATTCTATGGTGAACACTCTGCCTCGCCTATTGCCTTTTATCCAGTTGCGAATGGCGTTGGCAGCCTTTGCAAGGCTGTCAATCATGGCTTGCGTCCTGACTTGCTCGCCTTGTCCGCTTGCCAAGTCGATCATGCGTTGACCGGCATCCACGTCGGTTATCACCTCCAATCCGCTTTGGCGCAACCTTTCGACGATGACATCGCGCAATGCCGCTTCTTCCGCCGTTGGCACGACGATTTCCCCCGTCTTTTGGAACAACATGGAGTTTCCGCTTTCCCGACGTGCAATCTCATCGATAATCTGTGGCAGGGAGGGAATGCCATCCTCGTTGCCATTACCTGCTTCCATCTCCCATTCGAACATATCATCCGACAGGGTTTCACCTTTGCCTCCCATCAATTCGTTTAGAATGCGTTCCGCATCCATATACAGGTCTCCCTCGTAGTTGAAGTCCACAAGGTTGCGAACGGCATCTTCGTCCACGTCCTTGCCTTTCTCACGTCTCGCCTTTTTAAGGGCTTCGGCGTATGCTTGCTCATATCGCTCATGCAACTTCTCTGCGGCATCCTTTTGCTTGGCTTGCGCATTGTCGCCGGTGTCGGCGAACAATGAATCTTGCCGAGGAGCTGCGCCATTTTCCTTGCCGGATGCTGCCGTATCGGAGGTGTCAGCTTGCCCTATCGGTTGACTTGCTTCTTTGTTTACTCCCTTGTATTCGGCAAAAGGCTTCGTCTTGCGTCGGCTGCTGTCAATCCATTTCTCGAACTCGTCAATGGTCACAGGAGTGCAGACAAGTTTGCGCTTTTCTGCCCATCCTTTTTCGTAATTGCTGAAATAAGCATCTTGCGCTTCCGCTTCGTCATTGAAGCCGAGCATCACTTTGTGTTCGTCGAACGTTCCGTCCTCGTTGTATTGGTCGACGACAAAAACGTTTTGCCCGTCCCAATTGTCGAGATTGTCGGATAAGAACACATCGATATGGTCGCCATCCACGCCCTCCGTTCCGCGCATGTAGCCGTAGGTGTTGTTCATGGTGGTTTGCCACGGTTTTCCGTTGGCATCCACGCCGCTGCGCACAGAGCCTTTGGGATTCTCAATCGTGATGTCGAAAACTCCGACACGTACATGCCCCTTCTTGTAGTTGCCGGCTTCTTTTTGCCCGTCGGTCGGGTTGGTGTCTGTTTCTGCCTCCGCCTGCGAAACTTTTTCGCCCAAAGTTTGCGAAATGCCCGAATCGGCAGTATCTTTGTTGTCAAGAAGTTCAGACGAATTGATACCGAGCGGGGCTGTGTTATTATCGGCTTGGGTTGCAGTCCGCGAATCGTCAAGGGAAACCGATTTCTCGCTCTGCGTTTCGGATGCAGACTGCACTTTCTCGTTTATCCAACTTATTGCATTTTTCTGCAACAGGTTGGATATTCTTTTTTTGGTCTTTTCCTGATTGGAAACAACCACTTCCATGCCGTCTTGTGATACGGTGACGGATGTGAAATAATAAAATCGGGAGCCGTCGGGCTTTGCAAATGTCTTTACATAGACATACGATGAGCCTCTTTCAGCTTCATTCCCTTCTCCGGCTTCGCTGTTGTCCTCTATGATGATGTCAGGGTTTTCAAGCGTCGGCTTTATCATTCCGAGTTTGCCGTTGCGCCCTTGCCGCATGAGCTTGGCGAATTGGTGTTCTCCCATTTTTACTTCGCCGATCGGCGTGTTGACGCGGCCATTTTCGCCAAATAGCGCATCCCAATTCTCAATGGTGAGTTCTATTTCGGGCGCTACTTCGGCATTCTCTTCCATGTTGGCAATGAGCACCAACGCATCTTCTTCGGTCAGCTTTTCTTCCCTGCTTTCTGTTGCCTCAATTTCTGTTTGTACATTTCCACTTTCTCGGCTATTCTCGCTTCTTCTGCCGTTTCCGCCAGTTCCTCCTGCACTGTCGGGATATTGCTCTCCGCCCTCGCTTCGTTCTCCTGCCGGAGCATTTCCGCCGCTTCCTCGTCGCCCTTCGCGGCTTCGCGGAGAATTGCCACCCAATATATCGCTTCGAATTTGTCCATCATATCTGAAATCGTTTGCTAAGTTGAATTCCTTTATCGTTTCGTCGATTGCTTCCGCCAACGGCAGCGGCGTGTTGTCGGGCTTTTCGAACAACGTCTCTTCCTGCCGTCCCTGCACGAGGTCGAAGATGCGGTTGAACGCGCCCTGCAACAGCCGTTGCGTTTGCGCCTTGTATGCGGAAGACAACAGCAACGCAAAGTTGCTGAATCTTTCCGAAGGCAGATAGCTTTCTCCCGTCGCGTCGTCGAAAGCGTATTGCATCCGCCACGTCTCTGCGGCTATGCGAGCCTCCTTGTAGTTCTTCGCGTTGGCGAACGCCTCGAAATGCGACAGGGCGTAATACGCCTGTATCGACATCTGCACCTCCGGCAGTATGCGGTCGCTTTCGGGCGAATCGAAATCGCGCCACATCGTGGCGAGTATCGCCTTTTGCGCTTTTGCCGGCAACGCCTCGAACATCGTTTCCAATTGCGTGATGCTGTCTTGGAATATGCCTTGCAGCATGATGCCGCGCAAATCGTTCTTCGCTTCCCCCGTGAGGCTTCCGTTCGGGGCGAACGCGCTGCGGTATTGCGTGTCGGTGATGATTCCTTTCGAGTTCATCCACCGCAACGCCTCTTGCCCGTTTGTGTCGAGCAATTGCGAGAACGACGCTTCTTCATCGCCGCCTTGCAACAGCTTCGAAGCGAAAATGCCCATGTCGCCGCCCAATTTCTGCACGGTGTTCTTGGGTCTTATCCGCTCGATGCCTCCCGTTTCGGTGTCGGATGCCACGAATTGCCCGAGTTCGATCGCCTTGCCGTCCGGCACGTCTATCATGTTCACCAATACCGGCTGTTCCATGCTCTCGATATCTTCCGGGGAGAAGCCGAAACCGTCGGCGTGTTCGGCAAGATACTGCTTGTAGCGTGCCGCTTCTTGCGGATGCGATTGCCACATCTCGCGCAATGCCGCGCTGCGGTTGTTCCCTTGTATCACTTCCCCCCGCGTGTTCACCGTCGGAGAGCCGGAATAAGCCGTTGCTCCGCCCGTTATTTCTTCCGCCCTGATGTTTCCTGCCATTCTTCGGGCAGCCGCCACGCTGTCGGCTTCCTTGCGTTCTTTCGGCTGCGCTTCGTCCAAGAAATGCAACGGATTCCTGCGTCCGTCGATATGGCTCGGTTGCAATTGGCTTGCGTCGATTATCGCCCAATTCCCGACAGGAATATCGCGGTCGCTGAACTTCACGCGCGATTCCTTTCCCAAGAGGCGCGGCACTTCCGCTTGCCTTTCCACAACATGCCCGTTGACGCGGCGGTAGCCTCTGGCGCGAGCGTCGGATGCCTTGTCGTCCACCATGTCGGGCACGCCGCCAAGCATCTCGCGTTCGATCCGCGCGGCTTCCTCTCGCTGCCTCCTCTCCGCCGCTTCCGCTTCGCGGCGAGCTTTTGCAGCTTCTTCCGCCTCGCGGCGCAGACGCGCGTTTTCGTCTGCCTTGCGGTTGAGCGGAACGAGCGCGATGCGCTTCCAATGGTCGAGAACGGAGCGGGCATTGCCTATCGCCGCCATGCGCTCGCGTTCGGCCGCTATTTTCTCCGAAGGTGTCGTTCCTGCCCGTGGTTTCGCCTTTTCCGCCTTTTTAAGCGCGGCTTCCTTGTCGGCGACCATGCTGTCGACAACCCTTTTCGCCAAGGCTTCGTCGCCCGCTTCTTCCACGATCGCGTCCCAAGCCGTGTCGGCATCGGCGGCTTCATACATCAGTTCGCCGTCGTCGCCTCGCGGAATACGGGAAAGGGCGCTTGGCTCGGCAGGAGATGGCGGCTCGGAGGTCTCGACGTTTGTCTCCGCTTCCGCCGCAACGGGAGAGGAGGTGGCATTTAAATCCATGGCTTGTATTTCCTCCGCCGGCAATACCGCAACCATGCTTCCGCGCACGGGACTGTCGAATAACGTCTCTTCCCTTTGAATACAAAAAAGCACTGAAATTCGCTTATGCTACTTTCAGTGCTTTCATTGTTGGTGATCCAGGCGGGATTCGAACCCACGACCCACAGCTTAGAAGGCTGTTGCTCTATCCAGCTGAGCTACTGGACCCGAAAAACGGTGCAAAGGTAGCCGAATCTTCGCAATTGTGCAACCCGTTGCGCCGATTTCTTTTTATGAGATTTTGCAAGTCCTGTCCCCGACTCTCAACGCAAACGCTCGGAATCGTGCAATAAGCGATAGTCGGCGTCTATGCGACCTTTGGCCAACAACAGACAAGCGAAAGCAAATGCCGGCAACAAAGCCGCCAGATTCCATTCGGCAGGCATCGGCGACAGATACCAATCTATTCCATTGACAACGTAGTAACCGATTATCAATAACTGCCCTACGGAGCACAATTGCTTCTGAAACTTTAAATTCTTAAATTTAAATATTGCTACAAATAGCAACACTGCGGTCAATGCACACAATAGGCTCGACACCACCATCATTTTGCCACTCTGAATCCAAATTGTATTTCCTTGCGGGAGTTGCCCCATTGCAGGAAAAAATGCTGCTATTCCCATTGCTATAACGGAAATGAGCATATAAACCGTTTGCCATCGCTGTAGTATCATAACTTTATTTTTTTGCAAATATAATGCAAATCGAGCGCAGAAACGTCAAACTCTGTTTGAACGTTTATGCCGAGATGCAGCTTGTATTATCCAAATATAATGCAAATCGAGCGCAGAAACGTCAAACTTTGCTTGAACGTTTATGCCGAGATGCAGCTTGACGCTTGATCCCAACCGGAAAAGTCATTTCAAATTGGTCCTGACTTCTTCCAAGAAGCATTTCATTGCGTCCGAATCCTTATGCGCTACAATTTCTTTTAGCGTTTCAAGTTTCTCTTGAATTTTATTGATTTGCGCGACGGTGTGCGGATTAAATAAAATTTCGGTCAACAAGAAATCGTCCTCCGACATTAAGCCGCGGGCAATCGCCATGTGTCGCTTGAAAGTAGTGCCCGGTGCGTCTTGATGCTTCATCACGCTGCCAAAAACTAGCGTCGAAGCAAACGGGATAGACAACGAAAACGCGATCACCTCATCGTGTTCTTTAAACGAATATTCTCGGATGTTCAAATGCAATTCCGTATACAAATCCTTGAAAAAGATTTTGCCCAAATGGTCACCCTCTTTAATGATTATCGCATTTTCGTTGGAAAGATTGCTCAGGGATGCAAAAGTAGGACCAAACATTGGATGCGTGCTTACGAATGGATGTCCGCACGATTCGTAAAATTCCGGAAGCCCGTTTTTCACAGAAGCGATATCGGCAAGGATGCAGTCAGGCTTCAAATAAGGCATCACCATCTTGAACGCATCGATGGTATATTTCACCGTTGCGGCGTTAATCACGAGTTGCGGCTCGAATTCAGCAATTTCTTCAAGAGCAGTCATTCGTTGCACGTTGAAAGCAAACCGCAATCGTTGCGGATCGGTGTCGAATATGCCAACTGTATGTTTGAAACAAAGCAGGTCGGAAAAAAATGTTCCCATCTTCCCTGCTCCAATGATTAGAATTTTCATAATCTTAACGCATTCTATTGTTCAACACTTCGATTTGTTGCCGGACGGACTCTTCATGGATGGCTTGATATACAACTTTCATGAATTCGCCGTTCATACCCAGTTCTTCTGCCGCTTTTGCACGGGAATTCAACACGTCGTCGTAGCGACCCGTTTGCACGACAGGCATGTTGTGTTCCTTCTTGTACTGCCCGATTTCTCGCGAAACCCTCATTCTCTTACCAAGAGCTTCCAATAATTCATTGTCGATTTGGTCGATTTGCTGACGCAACAGCGACAAACTTTCCGTTGTCTGTGTCGTGTCACGCACGACTAACGTGTTCAAAATGTAGTTCAACACTTCGGGCGTGATTTGCTGTGCTTTGTCGCTCCATGCGCAATCCGGCTCGCAATGAGTTTCAATAATTAGCCCGTCGAAGCCCATATCCATCGCCTGTTGGGAAATTGGAGCAACCAATTCCCGTTTGCCTCCGATGTGCGAGGGATCGCAAAAGAGCGTAAGCTCCGGCATCCGCCTCCGAAGTTCGATGGGTATGTGCCATTGGGGCATGTTTCGATAGAGGTGTTTCCCATAAGCGCTAAAACCGCGATGGATGGCTCCAATGCGCCGTATGCCGGCATTGTAGATACGCTGCATGCCGCCAATCCACAATTCCAAATCCGGATTTATCGGATTTTTGACCAGCACCGTTGCATCCGTGCCGGAAAGCGAATCGGCAATTTCCTGCATGGCAAACGGATTTGCAGCCGTGCGAGCCCCTATCCAAAGCACATCGACTCCGGCATTCAACGCTTCTTCGACATGCTTGCGATTTGCCACTTCTGTCGCAGTCAACATTCCCGTCTCTTTTTTCACTCGGCGCAGCCATTCCAAGCCGACAGAGCCGATTCCTTCGAAGCCCCCCGGCTTTGTGCGTGGTTTCCATATTCCGGCACGAAATATCCGGATACCGTTTTTTGCCAGTTCCGTGGCTGTTTCCATCACTTGTTCTTCCGTCTCCGCGCTGCACGGGCCGGCTATGACAATCGGGCGTTTTGAGCTCACCCCTTCAAATTGAATCGGTTTTATGTCTTTCATAAGTTCAGTTTTTTCATTGTTTGTATTCTTGCAAGTGCCTCTTTCAGTTTTTCTTCCGTCGCGCAAAGCGATATTCTGACATATCGTTCTCCATTGCTTCCGAATATGAATCCCGGCGTAATGAACACGCGAGCTTCGTATAGTATTTGGTCTGCAAATTTTTCCGACGATGTGGCATTTTCCGGAATGCGCCCCCATAAAAACAAACCGCGTTGAGAAACGTCGAACGTGCATCCCAATGCACGCATGATGGCTTCCGCCACTTTGCGGCGGCGTGCATATTCATCGTTTAATGTGTGGTACCATTCAGCATCGCACGACAATGCCGCCACAGCAGCTTCCATGGCAGGACGGAATTGGCCCGAGTCGATATTGGACTTCACTTTCAGCACCCACTCCACAAAACGCGCATTCGAGGCCAGCATGCCCATGCGCCAACCGGCCATATTGTGCGACTTGCTGAGCGAATTCATTTCTATGGCAATATCTTTTGCCCCTGCGACAGACAGCATGCTAATCGGCCGATCGTTTAAAATAAAACTATAAGGATTGTCATTGACAATCACGATTCCGTGGCGTTTGCCGAAATCCACTAATTTTTCATATAATTCCATGGTGGCAGGCGCCCCTGTCGGCATATTCGGATAATTGACCCACATCAATTTTATCCGTTCGAGCGGTAGTCGCTCCAATTCGTCAAAATTCGGATACCATCCATTCTCCCCTGTCAAATTGTATTGCACCACATCCGCTTCGGCAAGCCGGCTGACAGAGGTGTAGGTTGGATACCCCGGATTTGGCACGAGCACGGCATCGCCGGGATTGACAAACGCCAATGTGATATGCAATATGCCCTCTTTTGAACCGATAAGCGGCAATATTTCCTTTTCAGGATCGAGCGTCACGCCATACCAACGACGATACCATTCGGAATAAGCGCGGCGCAATTCGGGTATTCCCACATAAGATTGGTAGCCGTGCGTGTCGCTGCGCGATGCTTCGCGGCAAAGCGTGTCGACTACTGTGGAATGCGGCGGTCGGTCGGGACCGCCTATGCCAAGAGATATGATGTCTTTGCCGGCGGCATTCAATTGTGCCACTTCTTTCAATTTGCGAGAAAAATAATATTCTTGCACTTGCGTCACACGATGCGACGATTGAATTTCTGTTATTTCCATTTTATTCATAATGAGCATATTCTCCTAATATCTTGAAATCGCTGATAAGCGGACGCACCGCTTCGATCGACTGTCTGTAACGAACATAATCATCGAACGTCAAGTTGATGAAAAAGCGATACTCCCATTCTCGCCCGATAATCGGAATGGACTGTATCTTGGACAAATTAATATCATAGAATGAGAAGATAGTCAGTATTTTTGCGAGGCTGCCTTGCGTGTGAGGCAATGTGAACACGAGCGACGCTTTGTCGATGGTCTGCCCTGCGGTCAATTCTTTTGCCATTACCGGATCGGCAAGGATCAAGAAACGCGTGAAATTCCGTTTGTTCGTTTCGATGCCTTCTTCAAGCACATGCAATCCGTACAGTTCTGCCGCGTATTTGCCACACACTGCCGCATGCCCCAACAAATGGTTTTCGGCAATCTCACGGGCGCTTCCGGCAGTGTCCGTTTTTTCGACGATTTTCAGATTCGGATGCTTGTGCAAATATTGACCGCATTGCATCAACGCCATTGGATGGGAATTGACTTCCGTCAGATTGTCGATGGTTTGCCCGGGCAAAGCGCAAAGCACATGGGAAATGCGCATTTTGTATTCCCCGACAACAGTCAAATTGCTTTGCCGAAGCAATTCATGATTTTGAAGCAGGCTTCCCGCAATAGTATTTTCTATAGCCATTATTCCTATCAACGAAGCGTCGCCTTTGAGACGGTCGAACATGTCGTCGAACGTTTCGCAGGCCACTGTGTCGACTTCATCGTTGGCGAAATATGCCCGCGCTGCCGCGTCATGGTAGCAGCCGCTTACTCCTTGTATCGTTACTTTTCTTTTCATCATTTCCTTTTCAACAAAAAATCCCGTCGATTTTTCGGCGGGATTCATATATGATTCAAATAATACTTATGTCTATTTTTTTTATTCACATATCATCCCGCTTTTATTTCCACCAAAATAAAAGTAAAAGCTAAAATAATATGCAAAAAAGTTAGCGTTCATAATTCACATGCAAAGTTAGACATTATCGTCGATAATGCAACAATGATTTTGTTTTTTTTGAAAATTCACGCTAAATTTTTCTTTTATCTGCCATTTGAAGTTAATTATGCTTATTCGGCGAACATTCGCAATCGCCCAATCGTTTACTTTGCGGTTAATCAAATAATTCGATAAATATGTATTTCATTCTATTTATTGCCATAGCCATTGCGAGCTATGCCGTGCAAGCTTCTTTGAAAAGCAAATTCGACCGTTATTCCAAAATTCCGACAAACGGAAGGCTGACAGGCGCCGAGGTTGCGGAAAAGATGCTTCACGACAATGGCATTTATGATGTGAAAATCACACAAATCGAAGGACAACTGACCGACCATTACAACCCTATGACACAAACCGTCAACCTTAGCCGCAATGTGTATTACGGCGACAACATCTCTGCCGCTGCCGTGGCGGCGCACGAATGCGGACACGCCGTGCAACACGCTGTCGGGTATCGGCCATTGCGACTTCGATCCAACTTGGTTCCCGCCGTCAGTTTCGCATCAAATGTCATGCCGTGGATATTATTAATCGGGATATTGACAGTGCAAGCATTCCCGCAATTGCTTTTGTTTGGCATCATATTGTATGCCCTTACTACATTGTTTTCTTTTGTCACCCTGCCGGTAGAAATCAACGCGAGCCGTCGCGCTGTGGCATGGCTTGAATCGGCGGGGATTGTGCATGGCGAAGCACGAATGCAAGCAAGCGACGCTTTGCGAGCTGCCGCATATACGTATGTAATTGCCGCGCTTGCCAGCCTTGCCACGCTAATTTATTACATATTCATTTTCATGGGCCGACGTGAGTAATTTCGGATATTTTGACGTAATTTTGCGCCATTAAATCATCTTGGACATGGCTCAGAAACCTTCTATTCCCAAAGGGACTCGCGACTTCTCGCCCGCCGAAATGGCAAAGCGGAATTATATATTCGATACAATCAAAACCGTATTTGCCCTTCATGGGTTTCGACAAATTGAGACTCCGGCGTTGGAAAATTTGTCGACATTGATGGGAAAATATGGAGAAGAAGGCGATAAACTGCTTTTTAAAGTGCTCAATTCCGGCGACTTTTTGAAAAACGTCGCCGACGAGCAATTGCAGGAACGCAATTGCCCCCGACTTGCCACAATGCTTTGCGAGAAAGGGCTTCGCTACGATTTGACAGTGCCGTTTGCTCGGTTTGTCGTACAGCATCGGAACGAATTGCAATTCCCGTTCAAAAGATTCCAAATACAACCGGTATGGCGTGCCGACCGTCCGCAAAAAGGGCGGTATCGCGAATTCTATCAATGTGATGCCGACATTGTCGGTTCCGATTCTCTTCTTAATGAAATCGATTTGCTGCAACTCATCGATGATGTGTTCTGCCGCTTTGGCATCAGTGTCACCATCAAAGTGAACAATCGAAAAATATTGAGCGGCATTGCCGAAATCATCGGAGAACCGGATAAGATCGTGGACATTACGGTGGCAATCGACAAAATTGATAAAATCGGCATTGAAAATGTCAATGCGGAATTGGAAGAAAAAGGCATTGGCAAAGATGCCATCGAGCGATTGCAACCGCTATTGGCGCTCTCCGGCACGAACGATGAAAAACTAACGGCATTGTCCACACTTTTGGCATCGTCCGAAATTGGAAGAAAGGGCATCGAGGAATTGCGCTACGTAGTTGAGCATGTGTGCTGCTGCGACTTCCATTCCACAGTGGAAGTCGATGTGTCGCTTGCTCGCGGTTTGAATTACTATACCGGAACAATCATTGAAGTGAAAGCCAACGATGTAGAAATTGGCAGCATCACCGGCGGCGGCCGCTACGACAACCTCACCGGCGTGTTCGGCATGGACGGAGTTTCCGGAGTCGGCATCTCGTTTGGAGCCGATCGGATTTATGATGTGCTCAACCAGCTTAATCTATCCCCCGCCGATACGCAAACAGGCGTGACTGTGCTATTTGTCAATTTTGGAGAAAAAGAAGCACAAGCATCATTGAAATGCATTCTTAGATTGCGCAATGCCGGCATTTCATGCGAACTTTATCCGGATTCGTCTAAAATGAAAAAGCAAATGGGTTATGCCAACGACAATGGCATTCCATACGTCGCAATCATTGGTGAAACGGAGCTTGCCAATGGCACAATCATGCTGAAAGACATGGCAAATGGGACGCAACAAGAATTGTCGATAGAACAACTTATCGAAAAATTCAAATAATTTTTCAAGAAACCAATTACGGCGGAATGACAATGCATTTCCGCCGTAACCGATTTATGTATAAATATTTATCTGTCTATTTATTCGTCTTTGACGATTTCATAACCGGAAGCGTCGATGTGGTAGAACGACAAATAGGCTTTGCCCTCTTTTGCTTGCCGTTCTGCTATTTTGTCGCGATAGTCTTGCATGCGGGCGGCAAAAGTATCAATGCCTTCTTGTCCTTGTGCGGCTTTCTCCGCATCGCACCCTACTTCCACATTTTCTCCATGTACTTGCTCCAATTTGCCATATTCTTCTTCCATTTTTTTCACAGCTGCTTCGTCAATGCGATCTTCCACGACTACGCCCGTGATGCGAAGCACTTGATGTATCGTTTCTTTCGGAAATGCTTTGAATTCGCCTTTGGCCTCCGCCCGAAGCGATTGATCGGATTTGGCGCTTACTAAAAATGCTTTTACGCCGCCATGTTTGCATAAATGCGAACACTCGCCTTCCACCACAACGGTTTTGCCGACCAACGAGGCCGCGTTTTCCAATACGTCGTCGACACTCAGCACTGTCTGAGTGCTTGCATTGTCTTTTTGTGCCGATTGATTTTCATTTGAAGAATTACCGCAACCAGTCAGAACCAATCCCAACATGGCCGTAATTGCCAAGAAAGTTTTTTTCATATCAATACTATTTGGAATTAATAAATAATAAACAAGGAATAAAAACATAAATGCCGCCGATGAGCGTTGCGCATCCGACAATGATTGCTTTGCGACGACTACCACGCCAATGCCACAAGGCAATCAATACCAACACGGCATGCAACCAAATGAATTGCCAACCATTAAAGGCGATGCGTGGATACACATATTGATCGTTGGAGGAAGTCAGCGACAAAGAGAAAGGAAATATGTACGATGCTGCTCTTTCATACCCCGTCGGTTTATTCTCGACACGATACGAATCGAGCAATGACAACGTTTGATTATCGATTGCATAATAGTCTGTATTATCTGCTCTTTTGACACTGGCAACCCAATTGAAAAGATTTGCCATGATCAGCATGCGTTCTTTCTCCGGATTCCACTTAAAAGGAAGCTTGTGCAAAATATAGGTTGAAGATTCAAGCATATATGCTTGATGCTTGTCGTCTGTCACGATCCCGAGGAAACGACGATCCGGATTTTCCGTGACAAATACTTTTTCCACACAGACAGAATCGGCCGAAGAAACTCGACGCACATAAGGCCTGCCCACTTGCATTTTCACATGAAATAGCCGGTGATCGGAGTCGACCATCAAATAACCCTCATCGTATGGTTTTCGTGCTGTTATATTCGCATTCATGGCAATTGCGGGAAATGCGAATCCGCTTTCTTTCATCATATTCGTGAAACGATTGCTACGTTTTTCAAGCACTTGATTTGTAGCCATGTCGACAAATTCCATGCCATCGCTTGTCATCCGAAACACAACAGTGGGGTCTTCCAACTCCAATCGGGCCGGCATCGATTCCATAATTAAGGAAACATCGGCTGCAACTTTATTCACATCGCGGGGATTCATCATGAACACCCACGAATTTTCTTTCAAAATTTTAGGAGAAATCGCTTTCCCGCACACCGAATCCGGCAACAAATCCTTGCCCGACAAAACGGTATAATAAATTTGCGGCAGCAAGCTGTCGCGTTCTGTTTTCGAAAGTTTTTTCCCTTGCTTGCCTTGTCGCTCAATTTCATAAATTGTCTGTCCGTGTTCTTTATCGGATTCCGACACGATAAAACGATTGCACAATGGACTATATGACACAAGTGCCGAACTCGATGCCGAAGGAAATGCAAATTGCGCGATCCATGGCAAAAACCATGCTAATACACATGCCGACAATAATATCAGAAACAATTGACTCGTCTTTTTCATAATTAATCTTGAAGTCCCTCCTTAAACCTGAGAACAGAACGATAAACAAGCAGTGAACATAGCAACGAAACAATACCAAGCGGAATTACAATTCCATTATACGCTTCGGGAGTGTCTTGCATGAAATACCACGAAACAACGGCAACTCCAATCAACGTCAACCATATTCGTTGCAATCGACACCCTTCCAAGCAAATCGAAGCTGTAAGGAAATAGGCGTTAATTCCGCAAACAATCCATGGCAGCATTGTCATCACTACCCTATGCACTAATTCGGGTGCTAAAATCGAATAGTCGTAGATTGCAATGCAGCCGGTCATGATCAGTGAAACGAAAAGCAATTCGGCGAATCCGACCATAAGCATCATAAATATCATTTTCTGTTGAGGATAAGGCAAATGCAAGGTCAATTTCAACCTTTTCTTCGACATTTCCGGAATCATTTGCGACAGTCCGATGCCTATTCCTGCAATCAAAGGCAGATAGCATAAATGATTGACAAAGACATTGTCTTTCATCAACATAATTTGCCAAATATGTTCGACGCCGTGCATTGTGCTCACGCGGTTCATATTTAAAATGTCGTATCCCGTCATGCATAATGCCAATAACAATCCGAGCAAAAACACATTTCGTGTTTTCAACCATTCCTTATAAATCACAGCTTTCAACATATCCCTAATATTTTCCGGTCAAACCAATAAACACATCTTCCAAAGAAATTGCTTCCCTATGCAATTCTGAAAATGAAATGCCATGTTCTTGCAAAATCCGGCGGATCGATGTCTCGCTCTCAAAGCTATATGTTTCACATTGTTGCCGAATTTGCGACGTACTATGCAATCGGGCATCATTTTCCAATCCCGCGCACGAAGAAGCTGTGAACACATAGCGGGCAAAATGATCCGTTAAATATTTCACAGGCTTATGCACAAGGATTCGTCCGTAATCGAGGATAATGCAATCGTCCACGAGCCGTTCCATATCTTGAATGATATGAGACGTCATAAACACAGTTTTATTCTCAGCCTTGGCATATTCTCGAAGATAATCGACAAAAAGCCGGCGATAACCGGGGTCTAAACCCAAAGAGAAATCGTCAAGCACGAGCAAATCCGCATTCTGCGCCAAAATCAACCCCAAAGCCACTTGCGAACGCTGTCCGCACGACATATTTGCAATTTTTTGACCCGGAGAAACTTGCAATTTGCGCATCAATTCATAGTATGCGGTTCTATTCCACTTCCGGTAAAAAGCGGAATAAAATTTCTCAATCTGTTCGATGGTCATAAAAGAATATTGGACATGTCCTTCCAATAGCAACGCGATTCTTTCGCGCGTGCCGGGACTTAGTCGGGTGACATCTTCTCCAAAGATCCGGCATTCTCCACACAATGGTTTCAAATATCCCATGAGAATATTGATTGTTGTGGTTTTGCCGGTCCCGTTTTTCCCCAACAAGCCCAATATGCGCCCTTTCTGAACATCAAACGAAAGATTTTCATAAATGAGCCGCCCTTTCCCATAACGTTGGGATAGATTTTTGACAGAAATTACTATATCGTCATCTTTTGTCATTGTATCGACATGTTTTAATTGTTTTGCAAAAGTATGGCGATAATAACAGTTGCCCAATACCTATTTGTTGGTATTGGGCAACTGTCTGTTACCTTCAAAAATCGATATAAGCAAGATTTTTCTACCGTTTCTTCAAAATCTTTTCACAAACGTTGCCAACCCTGACGATATATAATCCGCTTGGGAAATCAGATATGCTGATGGCATTATTTCCAATCGGAGAAAAAGAAGAATATACCTCTCGCCCGTTTTGATCAAAAATCTGAACAAGCTCTGCCGACAACAACGTAAATTTTACAATCCCGTTTCCGCATAGATAAATTCGCAGATTATCGTTCCGCGACATTGATACAGAACCATATTTGTCGAGGAAATCAGAAAGCACCGATTCGTCCATGACAATGGATTCGTCCACGACCTCCTCTGCTCCGACCATTCTCGTATGCATGTTAATCACGCGGCAAACCTCCGAACTATTCTCTCCCAACCAACCGTTATATTGGTTCACTCCGGTATAGATTTTCACAAAATCGACACCGGGCAACTTCACGGCATTTCCATTGCCATCGACAGCCCAGTTAATATCGATCATCGCGCCGACATTGCGATTCCCGGAATCGTCCAAATTTGGA
The DNA here is from genome assembly GCA_900541555.1 of uncultured Porphyromonadaceae bacterium. Lineage (GTDB taxonomy): Bacteria > Bacteroidota > Bacteroidia > Bacteroidales > Muribaculaceae > Limisoma > Limisoma intestinavium. Next base: position 27,063 of record UQKE01000014.1, read on the forward strand.
TAATTATCGGCATATCCGTAATCGAATCTCGACATCATGTAATACGGATTTTCAGCCGTTCCTTGATTCACTGCATTGTCGGGAAGTCTTGTGCCGGTGAATACTAATTTCTCTTCATTGCGCAACCATTCCGGCCAATAGCATTGGGCGTGCCATGGGTTTTTCCGTATTGTTCCGGAATTTCCTTTATTGTCCGTCCATTGAATGTCTGCTCCATCCGTTTGGGGACGGTAGTACACAATTTCATAGTCGCGGATGGAATTGCCGTATTCGCTGCCGGCGATTTCAAACCATTGGTCGTCGGGCAACCCATTTTGATTGGCATCGTACGAAACCATGACCACCCCCGGCTCTACCCCGCCACCGCTAATGGTCGAGCCACTTGCTTGGAAAGAATTGCCTTCAATGTATATATCGCGTTTGCCTTCAACATTTACAATCGTTTTTTCAAATCCGACTGTCACATAACCGCCCCATGCACCTAACGAAACCATCGTTCCGACGTCTTCATTATTGCCTTGCATACATGTCAAAGCTTTATTTGCCATCGTCGACGCATCGTCGCCCTCTTCCCATTCGGGCAGCATGTTGACAAACTGCCCGGGAGCAGGCACGAATTCAAACACTTTGTTATGCACCGGACTTGCTCCGTAGATCAAAGATGCGCCAAATATGGCGGCCAGCGACAAAGTTATTCTTATTCCATTCATAACACCTATCATTTTATTTTGATTTTTCCTTTAAATGCAAAATGTGCAGGGATTTGTCCTGCTGTTTGTTTCCACTTCATGACACCATCACTGCCATAGCAATATAATGTACCCGATACCACATACGACTTCGCATCTGTCACATAAAAATCTTTGGTAATCGGATTGACTGCAATCCCATAAGGAATTTTTATGTTCGCATCACTCCCGTCTTTTATGATATTCCGATCGAGAATTTCCATGCTTTGCATGTCTATTTTAGCATACGAAACAGTATTTTTCCCCGTCACATAACTCCATTCCGCACTGATTATGTATGCGTAATTGCCGTCTACCCACATGTCGGAAACAGGAATCCCCATGTCTTTGATGATTTGTTTCCCTTTCGGATCGACCACGTATAAATTGGAATTCATATCGCCGAAGTAATTGCCTCTCGAACTTAGCCATAAACGTCCCATGCTGTCATGGTCAAGACGATGGAAATTTGCAGTCTTGTCAAGTTGGATCACATCACACAACGTGAACTTATCCAAATCGATGACAGAAATCGTATTATCGTAATTCGGCGGCATGTATCCACCTGAATTGACTACATATAGACGGTTGCCTACGATTGTCATTTCCTCCGGTTGATAACCTACTTCCACGTTTCCGACCACTTGCATCGACAGTGTGTCAACCTTAAACACCGCACCTTTTGGAGCCGTCGGATCGATTTGAACAGGACCGACATAACTGCTCACATAGACATATCCTTCGTTGCCTACGATGTACCGGCAATTTGGGATATCGATTTTGGCTATTCGGGTCGCGTCGTTCGCATTCATTACCTCCACTTTATGCGAGCAATTGATCACCGCATACATTTTTTCACCATAAATAAGCAAGTCGTTCCCGACATCTCCAAGTTCTTTTACGACAGTAGGATTGCGTTCTGCATAGATGTTTTTATAATATGTGCCTTCTTTATAGTCGAAATAGTCCAACGTCGATTTGTTATTGCCCATATTGCCTTCGTTAAGCAAATAAAAACCATCAATTTCAGTATATTCAGGCGTTGTTACGACATGAGTTTCTATATCGACAAGAACTTCTTCATTCCTGCACGAAACGATAAATAGCGACATCGCAAAAATCAACCACCAATTTTTCATCTTGATTTTCTAATTTTATATCGACATTTTCAATGATATTCTGAAATTGCGTCCGGGCATCGGATAATTATGAATAACCTCATACGCTTGTCCAAATATATTATTTAGTTCTCCGGTAACTTTCAGCAATATCTTATTAATATGAAATTCTTTCGAAAGCGACATGTCGTGCGTATACCACGGTTGTTCGTAATTGTACCGAACATTTTCTTGTTCGTTATATCGTTCCCCTGTATAAATGAAGCAATAGCCTAATTCCCATCCGCTCCAATGTCCGAAAAACGATACCGAGCCACTATGCAACGGCGTATATGGAATTTGGTCTCCGTAAAAACTGTCGGAAGGATCTGTGTAGTCGCATGCTTTTTGATATGTATATTGCAAATTTAAATCAAGCCCTACATCGCCAAGATGTCCGGAAAGTCGAGTTGATGCCTCAATGCCTCCTATTCTCACCTTTCCAAGATTGAGCATCGTCCAACGAAATTGCTGGCCGGTGGGATAAGCGACAATTTTATCCGTCACTTCATTGTAGTAACCATCCACCTTCAACGCTATTCCCTCGAAAATCGGATGTTTAAACGTTTTTTCAAACGTCATGCCCAAATCGTATTGGTATGTTTTCTCCGGCTTTAAATTCGCATTCCCTATTTCTGTATAATACAAATCGTTGAATGTAGGCATCCTGAATATGCGTTTGAAAAAGCCATTCAGATATAAAGCTTGATGTTCAAACGGTTTGTAACTGAAAAAAACAGCCGGCGACCATTCGTTCCGATTTGGCGACGACGCATACGCTTTGCGTGAACGGACATGTTCTTGAATGAAGGTGCCCAATAGGCTGGCTTGCAAACTGAATTTATTGAAATTGAAAGATGTCGCCACAGATGCAAGTTCTGTCCAACGCGTCGGATAAACAAAATCTGTCAAATCGGCATTCATTTTGTTCATTTGGCCATCGACCGATGCCGACAATTTCCACCAATCCGTAATTGTAAATAAATTGGCAACAGACAAATATATCTCCTGCTGATAGTAGTGGTTATTTAAATATAATTCTTTGGGATCGTCGCGAAGGAAATTTGAATAATCCCACGCGAATTTTCCATTGATTTTAATTTCATAACGATTCGTTATCCGTTTCTCGAAAGTTCCTTGTCCAAAAGCCGCTTTGTCCCATTGCCGTTCGCCATGTCGAAACACATTGTTGACAATTGCTCCGGGAATCCCGCGTTCGGAAGTGTAGAAATATCCGTTGATATTCCATCTCCCGTCTGTCATAAAGCCATATAGCCCGACTTCGGCGCGCAATGCTTCGACATCGCCGTTACGACGCACTGCTGTCGTATCGTATGCCACTTCTCCGTTCAATTGCAACCGTTTGTATCGAAATTTATATCGGCCATTTGCGTTCGTGTACTCCGCATTTGCCGACAAGTAAATATTTTCCGATAATTTTTGTTCCCAAAGAATCGACGGGTTTGCCAAACCGAAACTGCCTGTTCGCATTTGCGCCGACAGGTGAAAACGTTCGTATTCTTTGAAATGCGGGTGTTTTGTCCTTATGTATATGGCGCTCGACGTGCTGAAATCTTTTGCCGGTTGGAATATGTCGCTTTTTTGTCCATTGTATAAGGATATTGCTTCCACATTATCAAGAGAATACCGCCCCAAATCCACTTGCCCGTTTTGCGCATTGCCAAGTTGCATGCCGTTGTAAAACACGCCGACGTGGTTTGTCCCCATGCTTCTGATATTGACAGTTTTAATGCCGCCAATCCCTCCATAGTCCTTAATCTGCACACCGGAAAAATAGCGCAATGCATCAGCTACAGAAAGCGTGTTAAGCCGTTCAAGTTCAGTGCCGGATAAAGATTGCGGCTTGATAATCGCTTTGTTGCGAGTTTCGACAACCACAACCTCATCCATCATGTATACGCTGTCGCGCTCACAATCCGGCAAATCCGTTGCGGCCGCAGTTCCCGTCCACAGCAGCACTCCCCAAACAAACGCCGAAAAGAATATTTTTTTCATCAAATATTTTTTAAGCCTGATAGATCTGCCGATCAACTCGCAGGCAATTAAAAACAGAATCTTTAATACTGTATTCCGGCTTCTCTCCTTGTTTGGTCGACACAGCCTTCCCAAGATTATCTCTCAGTGACTGCATGCACAGGTTTCATTAGAGTTACGGCAGCGAGTACTGCTCAGGTTTTGCACCTGATTCCGACAACAATTGAAAATCGTTGTCATTATTAAAGACATGGCAAAGATAGTGAAAGTTGAGTGCAAAACAATCAAACTTGTTTGAAATTGTTTTGCCGAGACGCATCCTATCTTATTTAAAGATACCGAAAGACGTGCGCAAAACAATCAAACTTGTTTGAAATTGTTTTGTCGAGACGCATCCCCGAAACTTCATTAAATCCCGCAAACCGAATTTATGCAAATTCACGGATAAATGATAAATCATTATTAACTTATTTCTTTTTGTTTTCAACGTATTTTCACATCATCTGCATTTAAGTTAAATTTAAAAATCAATATATTTGCAGTGTGTTACATTATAGTTAGAAAATCATGAGCAGCATGTATGAAATGTTGATGGATTTGCCCCTTTTTCAAGGAATAAGCCATTCAAAAATATCTGAATTGATTGAAAAAATTAAATTCAACTTCCTCAAGTACTTGAATAACGAACAGTTTATCCAAGCCAATGATACTTGTAGACAGTTGAAATTCCTCATTTCCGGGAAAGCTCGAATTGAAATTTATAATCGAAACGGCCGGATCAAAGTGTCTGAAACAATTTCAGCGCCAAACGTCATCGGAGCGGAGTATCTTTTTGGCAGAACAACCGCATATCCATATAATGTTTATGCGTATCCCGACGCCGGCATATTGCAAATTGAAAAATCCGACTATTTGAAAATCCTGAAATCCGACTCTATTTTCCTGTTCAACATGTTGAACTACCTCTCCAGAAATTCACAAACTCCCATGGAAGCTGTATTGTCGTTGACATCCGGAAGCATTGCAGAGAGATTGGCATTTTGGATTACGTCGCTCACCCACAAAAGTGCGACCGATATTGTGATAAATAGCAAACAAAAAGACATGTACACGATGTTGGGCATACAGCGGTCGTCCTATATGAATACGCTCAACGAATTGAAGGATGCCGGTTATCTTGACTACACGACAAACACGATTACCATAACCGAACGCGAACGGCTGTTCAATCTTCTTAATATCGATTATTGACGGCGACAACCGTATTCAAAAAAGAATATCCGTAAATTTGCACTAAATTTAATTGCCCATGCAACCGATATTAGGATTTGTAGTACCTTGCTATAACGAACAAGAAGTTCTCGACGACACGATAACGCAATTGTCGGAGCTGTTGGCTTCCCTTTGCCTGAAAAACATGATATCGTTGGAAAGCAAAATTTTGCTTGTCGACGACGGAAGCAAAGATTCCACATGGAGTATCATCGAAAGTTATGCTCTTGTAAAAAAACACGTATGCGGCATTAAATTGTCCGGCAATGTCGGGCATCAAAATGCGCTAATTGCAGGGTTGACTGTTGCCGTGAAATGTTGCGACATCATCATTTCGATCGATGCCGATTTGCAAGACGACATCAATGTCGTAGAACAAATGATCGAGAAGTACAAAGCCGGAAACGACATTGTATATGGCGTTCGGGAATCGCGGTCGACCGACACTTTCTTCAAAAGGCAATCTGCGTTGATGTTCTACAAATTAATGAACGCATTGGGTGCCAAAACGATCTACAATCATGCAGATTACCGCTTGATGAGCAAACGGGCTGTCGAAAAACTTCTTTCTTATCCCGAACGCAACATGTTTATTCGGGGAATCGTGCCTTTGATCGGATTCAAAACCGACACTGTCGCCTACGATCGCAAGCCGCGCATGGCAGGAGACTCCAAATACCCTTTGAAAAAAATGCTCAGCTTTGCCGTAGACGGCATTACGTCTTTTTCAATCCGACCAATACGATTGATATTTACCGCAGGCATTATCATGCTTGTTATCACGATTTCTGTTCTCATCTACACGTTGATTGCCTATTTTGCAGGCAAAACCATCCAAGGATGGACTTCCCTCATGTTGTCTTTATGGTTTATCGGTTCGCTCATGTTGATAGCATTGGGCATTATTGGCGAATATATTGGGAAAATATACGTGGAAGTAAAAAGTCGTCCTCGTTTTTTCATTGAAAAAACCATCATTGACAGTACAGTAAAACATCAATAGCTAATAAAATCTGAAATCTATGAACTTCGGATATGTCCGCGTGGCGGCCGCCATACCAAACGTAAAAATTGCCGACTGCGCATATAATACGACACAAATTGCCAACCTTATGCGAAAAGCCGGCGACAAACACGTCGAAGCTATCGTTTTCCCCGAACTGTCGATCACGGGCTACACATGCGGAGATTTGTTTTTTCAAACGGCATTGCTCGACTCTGCCGAATCTTCTTTGAAAGCATTGCTCAAAACCACCTCCGACCTTGACATGCTCGGCATCGTCGGGATGCCGATTGCAATACATGGCCGACTGGCAAATGCCGCTGTCGTTTTTCAGCATGGAAACATTCTTGGCATTGTCCCCAAAACTTATTTGCCCAATTACAAGGAATTTTACGAAAAGCGTTGGTTTGCTTCCGCCCTTCAACTAAAAGAACAAGAAATCGACATCTGCGGGCAAACTGTTCCTTTTGGCACAAATTTATTGTTCGCGACAAAACATTTTTCGTTTGGCATTGAAATATGCGAAGACCTTTGGGCCACTATCCCTCCAAGTTCTCGCATTGCGCTTAACGGCGCCGACATCATATTCAACCTCTCTGCCGATAATGAATTGGTCGGCAAGCATGAATACCTATGCCAACTGATTTCCCAGCAAGCAGCTCGTTGCATTTCCGGCTACGTCTTTGCGTCAAGCGGATTCGGAGAATCAACCACTGATGCTGTTTTTTCAGGCAATGCGATTGTTAATGAAAACGGATGCATGCTTGCACAAAGCGAACGTTTTTCATTTGAAGAACAATTGGTCGTTGCGGATATTGATGTTGAAAAAATTCACAACGAGCGGCAATGCAACACAACATTTGCCGAAAGTTGCAATCAATATGCCGATACAACGAAAACGATTCATGCGCAAATCACAGAACATGCCCTTCATGCAGATTTGTATCGAACGATCGAGCCTTATCCCTTTGTTCCTGAATCCGACAAACGCGACGAACGCTGTGAAGAAATATTTTCCATTCAAACTTCTGCACTCGCCCAACGTTTGTTGCACACCCGCGCGCAAACTGCCGTAGTCGGCATCTCCGGCGGATTGGATTCCACATTGGCATTGCTGGTATGCGTGCGCGCTTTCGACAAGTTAAATTGGGACAGAAGCAAAATCTTAGCCGTCACGATGCCCGGATTCGGCACAACCGACAGAACCTATGAAAACGCCATCAATCTGGCACATTATTTGAAAGTCACCTTGCGCGAGGTTTCCATAAAACAAGCTTGCTTGCAACATTTTTCCGACATCGGACATGATGCAAACGTCCACGATGTGGTTTACGAAAACGCCCAAGCGCGCGAACGAACGCAAGTGTTGATGGATATCGCAAACCAAACCGCAGGATTGGTGATAGGAACGGGCGACTTGTCGGAATTGGCATTGGGATGGGCCACATACAATGGCGACCACATGTCGATGTACGGAGTAAATGCCGGAATCCCAAAAACATTGGTAAAATATCTTGTTGCATGGTTTGCCGATGCCCATGCCGACCAAGAGACCCGAAAAACACTCACGGACATCATCGCCACGCCCATCAGTCCCGAATTGATTCCGGCAGACGAAAACGGCATGATCAAACAAAAAACGGAAGACCTTGTCGGCCCTTACGAACTCCACGATTTCTTTTTGTTCAACATGCTTCGCAACGGATTCGCTCCGGATAAAATTTATTTTCTTGCTTGCAAAGCTTTCGAGAATGAATTTTCGGAAGCAACCATAAAAAAATGGCTTGCCACATTCATGCGAAGATTCTTTAATCAGCAATTCAAACGCTCATGCATGCCCGATGGCCCCAAGGTCGGCATGTCGCTTTCGCCTCGCGGAGATTGGAGAATGCCAAGCGATGCCACAGCACGCCTTTGGCTCGACATGTGCAACAATCTATAAAAATCTGATATGAACAATCTTTCTTTCATTGGCATCATTCCGGCAAGATATGCCTCTTCCCGATTTCCGGGCAAGCCTTTGGCCAAAATTGGCAACATGACCATGATAGAGCGCGTATGGCGGCAAGCAAAAAAAGTTTTGCCGGATGTCTGCGTTGCCACCGACGATGAGCGCATTGCGCAAACTGTCGCTCAATTCGGCGGGGTCTTCATCATGACAAGAAGCGACCATAAAAGCGGCACAGATCGATGCTATGAAGCATATCTGAATGCCAAATCGAATGCCGATGTCGTTATCAACATTCAAGGTGACGAACCGTTTGTCCATGAAGAGCAGATATGCAAAATCATGGAGTGCTTCGACGATCCTGCCACTCAAATTGCCACATTGGCTCGAAAGTTCGACCCCGAAGGGAATTATGCGGCACTTTCCGATTGGACCAAACCGAAACTGACGATCGACAACAATTGCAATGCCTTGTATTTTTCCCGCTCTGTCATTCCATTCGTAAGGAATGCCGATCCGCAAACGTGGCCTTCCGCCGCGCAATTCTATATGCATGTCGGCATGTATGCCTACAAAATCGACGTGTTGGAACAAATCACGCAACTTCCGGTTTCATCGTTGGAGGCAGCCGAATCGTTGGAGCAACTCCGGTGGCTGCAAAACGGCTATAAAATCAAAGTCGGCATAACCGACAAAGAAACGATCGGAATCGACACGCCCGACGACCTCCAACGCGCCAATCAATTTCTTGCAAGCCAAATTTAATCGAATTTCATCCATGCAACGACCCGCCATCCATCCGATAAAAGATCTGAAAATGCTTCGCCCCTCGCGTGTCGTTCTAAGCAATGGCATTCCGGTTTATGTCATCCAATTTGGCGACGACCAAGTTTCGAGAATAAACATTTTGACGGAAGGAGGCAAATGCGACAGTAACAACGCATTTACTGCCGAGTTGATGATTGCCGCGCTCCGTGAAGGCTCAAAGGATATGGATGCCGGCCGAATTGCCGAGCGGCTGGATTTTTATGGCGCTTGGCTCGCTGCCGATGCCGCCACACACAATACTACCCTAACGCTGCACACGCTCAATCGAAACTTCGATCAAGTGCTGTCGATTCTTGCCGGCATCGTTCAAAACCCTGTATTTCCGGCACATGAAATTGGCAACCTCAAATCGCTTGCCATAAACAGGCTGCGTACCAACAAAGAAAAGGTCTCGTATTTAGCACTTCAACAATTCGGGAATTTGTATTTCGGGCCGAATCACAATTTGGGTGCAGCCATGTCCGAACAAATCATCGATGGCGTTTCGACGACGCAATTGCAAAATTTCCATTCGCAATGGTTTGCGCCCGAAAATATCCGAATCATTATTGCCGGATCGGTTTCCGACGAGATGATTCACATGTTGGATCAAAAATTCGGCATGATGAAGCATGGCGTCGAGCGGCAGAGCGCGTCGGATTGCCCCGACGTGAAATTCTGTCCCCAAACCGCTTTCATAGAAAAAGCCGATGCGCTCCAAAATGCCATTCGGATTGGAATCCCTGCAATCGCGAGAACCGACCCCGACTACATTCCCCTGAGAATCCTCACGACGGCATTGGGCGGATATTTCGGAAGTCGCCTGATGACAAACATCAGGGAAACCAAAGGCTACACTTATGGCATTTCCGCTTCGTTGCTCGGCTATCGCAACAATTCGGTCATTTCAATTTCAAGCCAATGCGATTCTTCTTATACGGCGGCAGTCGTCGAGGAAATAAAAAAGGAAATGGCAGAATTGTGCCAAAACACGATTCCGCACGACGAACTCCGTCGCATCCGTTCATACATGCTCAGCGACTTGGCCCGTTCGCTCGATACGCCTTTCTCGGTGGCGGACTACTACGTCTCAATGCTCAACAATCGCATACCCGAAGATTATTTCGACCGTCAAATCGACATCATCAATGCGATAACGCCGGAGCGACTCCGCGACGTCGCACGACGATACTACGACACGAGCAATATGCTCATTGTCGTTGCCGGAAGAGAAACGACATAAGCGGCAAGCATTCAAAACGTTTTTTAGCATATCACGCAAGGATTACTATTCATTACTTTAAATAAAATTTTTACCTTTGCACTAAAATATAACATAGACTAATCTACAAAAATTATGACAAAGAAAAGCCCATTACAAATCGCACGTGCGGCTTACAAGCCAAAATTGCCTTCTGCATTATGCGGTGCGGTGAAGGTCATTGAAGGAGAGCCCACGCAGTCTGTTGCCGACATGGACGAAATTAAAAAATTGTTCCCGTCCACCTACGGCCTTCCGGTTTTAAAATTCGACGTAGATTCTTCGTCCAAAAATAAAGTGAAAGAGCCGATTAATGTCGGCGTTATTCTTTCCGGAGGTCAAGCACCCGGCGGACACAATGTGATCAGCGGCTTGTTTGACGGCATCAAAGCAATAAACAAAGACAGTCGTTTGTATGGTTTCTTGTTGGGACCCGGCGGATTGGTCGACCATAAATATATGGAACTGACAGCCGACATTATCGACGACTATCGCAACACCGGCGGTTTCGACATCATCGGTTCGGGTCGCACGAAGCTCGAAAAGAAAGAACAATTCGACAAAGGCCTTGAAATCCTCAAAGAATTAAACATCAAGGCGCTTGTGATAATCGGCGGCGACGATTCAAACACAAATGCTGCCGTTTTGGCCGAATACTACAAGCAAATCAATGCCGGCGTGCAAGTGATTGGTTGCCCGAAAACAATCGACGGCGACTTGAAAAACGATGTCATTGAAGTATCGTTCGGCTTCGACACCGCTTGCAAAGTCTATTCCGAAGTTATCGGCAACATCCAAAGAGATTGCAATTCCGCGAAAAAATATTGGCACTTCATCAAGTTGATGGGTCGCTCGGCATCGCATATCGCCCTCGAATGCGCATTGCAAGTGCAGCCCAACGTCTGCATCGTTTCCGAAGAAGTCGAAGCGAAAAACATGACGCTTGCCGATGTCGTGAACTACATTGCCGACATTGTGGCAGCTCGCGCGAAAGACGGAAACAACTTCGGAACGGTTCTTATTCCGGAAGGATTGATCGAATTTATTCCGGCAGTCAAATCGCTTATTGCAGAGCTCAACGACCTTCTTGCCGACAAAGGCGCGGAATTTGCAGCCGTCGAAAAAGACAAACAGCGTCAATTCATTATCGACAATTTGACAAAAGCAAACGCCGAAATCTACGAAAGCCTTCCCGAAGGCGTGGCTCGCCAGCTCACGCTCGACCGCGACCCGCACGGCAACGTCCAAGTTTCGCTCATCGAAACAGAAAAATTGCTTAGCGAAATGGTGGGCAAACGCCTTGCCGAAATGCAAAAAGAAGGACGATACAATGGCAAGTTCTCCGCGCTCCATCACTTCTTTGGCTATGAAGGACGTTGCGCCGACCCGACGAATTTCGATGCGGACTATTGCTATGCCCTCGGCTACAATGCTTCGCAACTGATCAAAACCGGTGTCACCGGCTACATGTCGTCGATTCGCAACCTGACGAAACCCTCTGTGCAATGGATTGCCGGCGGTATCCCCATCACTATGATGATGAACATGGAGAAACGCAGCGGTGTCATGAAACCTGTGATTCAAAAAGCGCTGGTGAAATTGGATGGCGGTCCGTTCAAGAAATTCGCCGAACAACGCGAAAAATGGGCAAAAGAGACATGCTACGTTTATCCGGGTCCGATCCAATATTTCGGCCCGTCGGAAGTGTGCGACCTGCCGCCCAAAACATTGGTCTACGAGCAACAAGGAAAATAAATCCAAACTTCCTATACGGCTTGCAACGAAAGGGGCTGACTGCATCAAGTCAAGCCCCTTCCTTTTTGCTTTTTGCGAAACCCCAACCAGTAAAGAGCGTTTCTAAAAACATTGCTACGCTTCATCCGCGCACTCACAATCTTCACAGCGTGTTTACCCAACTTCTCACCAATCTCTCAGCCCTCGTCCCTCAACCATAGACCATTATTGTCAATGTCTGTGTCGCCGCGTCAGCAGCGATATAGCATATTATTCTATGCTGATGCAACCGCTCTCCACAGCTAAGAATCTGAAACATAGCAATGTCTTCCTCTGTTTGCGAAGCAAATCCTTAGATTTGCAGCATCAAAAAGAAGACAGAAAAATAAAGCGTATTTTTGTAAAGAAGTTAAACATTAAAGGGCAAAACAATAGCAAGAAAGGGAAGCAGGGAGTGAACCATGAGTAAATGTGAGCGGGACTCAATCCCCTATTTGGTCTCCCTGCCGTATCCCGACCCCAGGCCTATATAAGAATATAACACTTGTTGTTAAGGTTTTGAGGTTAAGGTCGAGTTCCCTTCTGCCGTTGCCTGTCCGCTACAAAATTATGGAAAATATGTATTATATCGGCATTGACATTTCAAAAAAGAAACTGGACATTTGTGTATTGTCGTCACAGGGGGTTCTTAAAGAGATCACGGTGGCCAACCATCAGCAGGCTATAATCTGCCAGATGAAAGAGATAATAGAGGAGTTTGGAATGGCCGAAGGGGGATTTGTCGTATGTGCGGAACATACAGGGCAATACGGCTACCCGTTGCGTCGCGCCTGCGATGTGCTGGGTTGCACGCTATGGATGGAAAACCCTGCGCAGATAAAGTATTCCATCGGGATGACTCGCGGCAAGAACGACCGCATAGACGCCCGACGCATAGCCGGATACGCTCGCCGCTTCTCGGACCGCCTGCGCCCCTTCAAGAGCCTTCCCCATGAATTGGAACGCCTGAAGCACTTGGAGGCGGAACGCTCCCTCTACCTGAACGACCTGTCCAAATACAACGCCCAGATGTCCGACCAGAAAGAGTTCTTGCCGGAGGACGTCTGCCGGCGCAAGGCCGGACGCATGGCTCCACTGATCAGGGCCTTGAAGCTCTCCATAAAATCCATAGAGGACGAGATGAGCGGCATCATCAGCCGTTCGGAAAAGCTGTCCCGCCAAATGGAACTGCTCAAGTCGGTGGACGGCGTGGGTCCTGTGGTGGCCCTAAACATGATCGTGGCCACAGAGGCGTTCACCCGATTCGACAACGCCCGCCAGTTCTGTTGTTATGCAGGGGTGGCACCGTTCGCATACACTTCCGGCAGCAGCCTGCATTCCAGAAGCAGGGTGTCGAAACGCGCGGCAAAAAGAATCAAGTCCTTGCTTCACATGGCGGCCGTCTCGGTCGCCCACCGCAAGGATGGGCAGCTCAAGGAGTATTTTCTGCGCAAAGTCGCAGAAGGAAAGAACAAAATGACTGTAATAAACGCCGTCAGGGCAAAACTCGTCGCACGCATGTTCGCGGTAATCAAAAATAATCAGTTTTATCAGGGAACTTATTCAGGCAACACAGAAGTTACAGAAGGCAAAATATGCTCTTACCCTTCTAACCATCGTTATTACGGAAGCAACATTGTCGATCTGAGCCAATCAACAACTTCACATGTCAATGTGAACATCGAATTGCTACGGGCATACTGTACACTGACATTCGAATCGAAAGATATTCCGCAAGGAGATATTATTGAAATAACTCTTTCAGGAACATCTCCCTTTACCATTCTCGGAACCGGTGGAGATGGAACGATAAAAACGGAAGAACGATTATTGGCACTCAGCAAAACAGCCGACAGATGGAACGGAGGAATCAATGCAAGTGATCAAAGTTCTATTTTAGTGAGATATTACTCAACCAAAGACAAAGAATGGCACTCCATCTATCAAGATGCTCCTCTTATCACGCTAAAACGAAACAAACGAAATATTATCAAATTCATCAATATAGATCAGGCCACAGGAGAAAGTCATTTTACTATGGGCGAAGGAGAAATAGCTGGTACCCCCACTGATTCTGAACACCAGGAAATTATCTAAAACAATAAAATAAACATATATCATCATGAATTATTCTAAAAAACTTGCTACCATCAGCGCTTTAGCAGTGGCAATATTAAGTTCTTGCATCGAAGAAAAAGATCTGTCACAAATTAGTAAAGTTCCTGAACCGGAAACCTATTCAGAGGTAACTTTTAATATTGGAGGTGAATGTAGCACCACAGAAACTCCGCTTTCACGTGCTACAAATGAGAAAAAAG
>UQKE01000015.1 GCA_900541555.1 uncultured Porphyromonadaceae bacterium
GACTCATAAATCTACCCTTAATCGTGTATTGGATGATAGTTGCGGATTTTAGGAATTATGAAAAATTCGGATTTCCAACAAGTTTACAGCGACACGCCCGAAAGAACGCTTGACGTCGTAAGCAAAATAGCATTAACACTCGGCATTATTGCGTCTCTTTTGATATTCGTATTACGGGAGGATGACGATGATCCAATACTTCCATATATTTTGCTTTCTTTCGGCTGCATTATTTCTACTTTGGCAACATATGGCTTGCTTCGGGCGATCGCAAATATTTTACGATGTTTGAAATATCAAACCGGCCTTTATGTTGATGAGAGTACCGAGGAAAATAAAGAAATAGAAGAGGACGACAGCAATCTCACAGGTACGCACCGACCCAGCATCGAGGAAAACGAAGATATAAAAAAGACAAAGAACGGGGATTATTTTAATTCTTAAGCAACACATTGCATGCGGATAGGGAAACAAGTTGCTATTATCGTCCGCACCGCTTGAACATCACGAAACAATTCAAAGCTCCGAAAACATGTGTTTTCGGAGTTTTTTATATCTGCATGGCATTCGACTGTATTATCCGCCTCCGGCAGGCAAGCCGCATAAGGCACAATCCAAATTAGAAGGGGGATTTTATTTACAGAATTGTTACATCAATTTCAAATCCTTTCCCACATCCAAGCACTAAATTTGCGATTGAAATACAAACCTTTAAAGAAACAACATGAAAAAAATTCTATTCTCTGCCCTCGTGCTCGCCTTTGCTTGCCATACGGCACAATCCCAAGTGCGACATGAAATTGACATCCCCGACTTGAAAGGATATCAAACGTTGAAATGCGATTTTCATATTCATACCGTCTTTTCAGATGGGTTGGTTTGGCCTACCGTGCGCGTCGACGAAGCTTACCGAGAAGGCTTGGATGCCATCGCTTTGACCGAGCACATAGAATATCGCCCTCATCAAAAAGACATTATCGCTTCCCACAACCGTTCTTTCGAAATTGCCGAACAAGCAGCAAAAAACAAAAACATTTTATTGATCAAAGGCAGCGAAATCACCCGCTCCATGCCTCCCGGCCACTCCAATGCAATCTTTCTCTCCGATGCAGACTCGCTGGACCGAGAAAATTATCGGGATGCATTCCTCGCCGCCAAACGGCAAAATGCCTTTATTTTCTGGAACCATCCGGGTTGGGACGCCCAGCAGCCGGACACGACCTTGTGGTGGGACGAACATACAGAATTATTGAAAAACGGGTGCATGCACGGAATCGAAGTTGTCAACGGCAAATACTTCCCCGAAGCGCACCAATGGTGCTTGGACAAAAAGCTGACAATGCTTGGCAATTCGGACATTCACCAACCATCCAATGCCGGCTTCGCCAAAGGAGACCATAGGGGCATGACATTGGTCTTTGCCAAAGAGAGATCCATAGAAGGCATCCGCGAAGCCCTCCTGAACAGAAGGACGGCTGTTTACTTCGGAGAAAACCTGATCGGAGAAGAAATTTACTTGAAAGAGTTGTTTGAAAATGCGATAGAAATAAAACAAGTCAAAAAGACCGACAAAGCCGTCTCTGTCACACTGTACAACAACTCCGACCTGCTTTTCAAATTAAAGAAAACAGCACACGACGCCCGCCTCGTCTATTTTAGGGATTATTCGATCAAGCCGCATTGCCAACACACGATAACTATCCGGCTAAACGACGGGGTGAAATCCGGCAAAGTCAACTTTGAAGTGACCAATCTTTGGGTCGCCCCCGACAAAGGGCTGTCCTATTCTTACGACATCTGACGAGACCCTCCCACAACCTTACAAAAAATGGCTGCCTGAACAACCCGATTCAGGCAGCTTTCTTTTTCAAGCTAATCAATAAAAACGCCATAAACAACCATTCAGAAAATTTTGTCTTGTTCTCCTATTTTGTCCGTCAGAGGAACAATTCGTTCTCCTTGCGGCCTGAACAAACTTTTTTCAGCATGCGATTTACGAAATACCGTTTGACGAGACTGATGCGCCTTGCTCGTTTGGGGCATTTCGCCACACAGCGCATGCACGAAATGCACCGCTCGGCATCAACCTTCCGCACATCGTCGACATCGATTGCCTGAACCGGACAAATTCTCGCACACAAACCACATCCGGCACACTTACGTCCGGGCTTCGGCACAAGCCCCACTTTCCCGCTTTTCCTATACGGGCGACTGCCCGGCATGTCCGGCTTTGTTTCATCGCCGCATGAAAGTTTCTCCGCAATGGCATCGGCATATCCGTTTAGCGTCTTTATATCGTCCATATCCGGCCGGCCGAAACCATAGCGACGAACAATCGAATGCTCTGCCACAGCCGCCACCGCAGCTGTCACCCGAAAGCCTGCACTTTCTGCCACATCTTCCAATTCCACCAAAGTGTCCTCATAAGCCCGATTGCCATAAACGGATACCAACACCGCCTTTGCGCCATTTCCGCTTATAGCGGCAAGACGCTTCGCAGCAACGGCAGGAACACGCCCTGCATAGGACGGCACCGCTATAATTGCCAAAGTTTCCGCATCCAGCGCCACGGCAGCAAAATCAGCCATGGCATCGGTCAAATCCACAAAGGAATTTTCCTCAATCTCGTCGCATTTGCCCAACAGTGCGCTCGCAAGCACACCGGCAACCTTTTCCGTTCCGCCCGTTGGGCTGAACGACAATACCGTCAGTCGTCGCATAATACCATTTTTTCTACAAACCAATCTGCATTTCGCTTATTTCTCAATTGCAAATGTATGACTATTGAACACAAAAGAGATCTTCAAAAAATAAAAAAACACACTGAAAATTGCCATAAAGCTGCTTTTCAGTGTGTTTAAGCGTCTTTGAAACTTTTGCGGTTTCTTTTCGGTGGAGATGGAGAGATTCGAACTCTCGTCCAAACACGGAAACAATACGCTTTCTACATGCTTAGTTTTGACTTGGTTGTCGGAAGCAAGCAGGCTCAAAACCACCAACTTGCAACTTATCTCCTAAAATTTCGCAACGCTTCCGGAGAACAAGCGCCACTATCTTCGATTTGATTAGCACCACCTTGTCGAAACGTCTCGAAGCAGGGCAATCGGGTGATGTCTCGTTTCCGCCACTGTGACGGAAATAAAGCTAACTTACTGTACTTCGGTTAGGCAGCGAGAGCGTAGTTATTTTCGCCAGTTAAATTGTTGATGTCTGAGATTAAAGAGCATAGCCATCATCGCTCTGCATGCTTACATACCGCCTCTACGCGCTGTCAAAACCGGTCATCCCCGTTTTGCATGATATGCGTCGGCAAATATATTGCAAATTCCTCGCATACGCAAATCAAAGGAGGCCGTCTTGATAGCAATTGCGTGTCACATAAGCAGTTTGTCCAAATCTTTCGTGTTGGCTGCAACTTGCTCGTCGGTCACTTGATAGTCCGACAAGTCGCCCGAAAGGTATTGGTCGTAGGCTGCCATGTCGATCAACCCGTGTCCCGAAAGATTGAACAAAATCACCTTCCGCTCTCCGCTTTCCTTTGCCGCTTTCGCTTCGCGGATTGCAGCAGCTATCGCATGCGACGATTCCGGTGCAGGAATGATGCCTTCCGTGCGAGCAAAAGTCAGCGCGGCAGCAAACGTTTCCAATTGAGGAATGTCGACAGCCTCGACATATCCGTCTTCTTTCAATTTGCTCACGATGGAGCCCGCACCGTGATAGCGCAAGCCTCCGGCGTGAATATGGGCCGGCGCGAAATCATGTCCCAGCGTGCACATCGGGATCAACGGCGTATAGCCGGCTTCATCGCCATAATCATAGTGAAACACGCCTCGCGTCAGTTTCGGACACGATTGCGGCTCGGCTGCCACAAACCGCGTCTGCCGCCCGTCGAAAAAGTTGTGGCGCAAAAACGGGAAAGATATGCCCGAGAAATTGCTGCCGCCGCCAAAACAGCCGATCACCACGTCGGGATATTCCCCTGCCATTTCCATTTGCTTCTCAGACTCCAATCCGATTACCGTCTGGTGAAGAGCCACATGGTTCAGCACAGACCCTAAGGTGTATTTGCAATTGGGAGTGGACATCGCCAATTCGACTGCCTCGGAAATTGCCGTGCCGAGAGAACCCTGATAAGTCGGATTGTCCGTAATTATTTTCCGCCCTGCCTTTGTCGACATGCTCGGCGAAGCAATCACTTCCGCGCCGTAAGTTTGCATGATAGAGCGGCGATAAGGCTTCTGATTGTAAGACACTTTCACCATGTACACCGCCAACGACAGCCCGAAATGGCGCGCCGCCAACGACAATGCTGCGCCCCATTGGCCGGCACCGGTTTCCGTCGTGATGTTTGTCACGCCTTGTTTTTTGCAATAATACGCTTGCGGTATCGCCGAATTCAACTTATGCGAACCCACAGGGCTGACGCTTTCATTTTTAAAATAAATATGAGCCGGCGTGTCCAATTCTTTTTCCAACCCGCGGGCACGCACCAACGGCGTCGGGCGCCATATCTTGTACATGTCGCGCACCTCTTCCGGTATTTCTATCCATCGATCCGTATCGTTCATTTCCTGCCGCGACACTTCTTCAGAAAACAACGGAAACAAATCCTCGGCCTTCAACGGCTTCTTCGTGGCAGGATCAAGCAACGGAAGCGGCTTCGACGGCATGTCGGCCACCACGTTGTACCAAGCTTCGGGTATATCTTTTTCTTGCAAGAAAAATTTCTTTGATTCTTCGGTTTTCATAATTACTGCATTTTTATTCGTTATAATTGTTTGTTTATGCAAATATATAGCATTTTTATCTATAAACAAACATTTTCTCCTATTTTTTGCACTAAAATTCATTTTTCTCATCCATCCGCATTTTTGCGACCCCAAAAATCGGGCAAAAACGCAATCGCCCGACAAACATGCGCAACATTTGTATTTTTTGAGAAAAATCGATATCTTTACAAAACAATTACCATTCAAACCTGACATTATGGAAGAATTTGTTTCAAATTGGCTGTTTTGGCTCATTCTGGCAGCACTTATGACCGTAATCGAATTGCTGACCAATACTTTTGCATTCTTCTGCCTTGTGGGCGGCTGCCTCGTCGCGCTAATTGTCGAGATTCTGGGATTCGGGCTTGAAGCGCAACTTCTCGGCGCAGCCATAGGCACAGTCGTTGCGTTCATTGCATTCTTGCCACTCATGCGAAAGCATCGGGCGGAACAGCAATCCGGCGCATCGCCGAGCAACATGGATGCACTGATCGGGCGCACGACAGTTGTTGTCCAACCCGTTGAAGCCGGCAAAATGGGACGTGCCAAAATCGATGGCGACAACTGGCAAATACGCTCGGCCGACAATTCGGCGATCAATGCCGGCGAACAAGTGCGCGTCGTCGGATACGATAGCATTATCCTGACCGTGGAACGAATCTGACATCAAATCTTTATAAACCTAAACTTACACAAATGGAACCTCTCATTTTCTTAGGATTGGCGATTCTCATTGTAGTCATCCTCGTTTTTGCCGGCGTGAAAGTCGTGCCGCAATCGGAGACTCGCGTCATCGAACGCCTTGGCCGATTCCACAGCGTGCTTTCGCCGGGGCTGAACATCATTTGGCCATTCATCGACCGCCCGAAAACCATCTACACGCGCCATGTCGAGCCGGGGCCGCGCGGCCGCACCTATGTGAGAATGGTCACGACAAGTGCGATTGATTTGCGCGAACAAGTCTACGACTTCCCGTCGCAACAAGTCATCACGAAAGACAATGTCACGACGGAAATCAATGCCTTGCTCTATTTCCAAATCGTAGACCCCAAAAAATCGGTCTACGAAATCGACAATCTGCCGAACGCCATTGAAAAGTTGACGCAAACCTCCTTGCGAAACGTCATCGGCGAATTGGAACTGGACGAGACGTTGACTTCGCGCGACACCATCAACTCCCGACTGCAAGCGATTCTCGACGAAGCCACCAACAAATGGGGTGTGAAAGTGAACCGCGTGGAATTGCAAGACATCACGCCACCGGAAAGCGTCCGCGAAGCCATGGAAAAGCAAATGCAGGCCGAACGAAACCGCCGTGCGGAAATCTTGAACGCCGAAGGCGAAAAGAAATCACTCATCTTGCGTTCCGAAGGCGAGCGCCAGTCGCAAATCAACCAAGCGGAAGCCGTCAAAGAAGCTGAAATATTGAGGGCCGAAGGCGCGTCGCGGGCAAAAGTGTTGCAAGCAGAGGCAGAAGCGGAGGCCATCCGCCGCGTGGCAGAAGCCATACAATCCACAAAGACCGATCCGGCATCCTACATGCTTGCCGTGAAGTATATTGAAACATTAAACAAGATGGTCAGCGGGAAAGACAACAAAACTGTTTATATCCCATACGAAGCAACGGGCATACTCGGTTCTATCGGTTCAATCAAAGACATCTTTGTCAAATAAGCGTCCCGACTGCCACGAAAAAGATGAGGGTGTGTCAAAAAGGCGCACCTTCATTTTTATGCACAATTAGGTGTGTTAGAATTGGCAACAACCCGTCGCGGCAAAACTTCGAAAATAAATGGAATGATTTATGGTTGCATTCTTACAGCAAACTCGTGACAGCCGATGCGGGTATGTCCAGCTTGGAGAATGCAAACATTTTCTTGCCCAAATCTTTCAGCGATGCTCCGATATGGTAGACTTTCGCGTCATCTATTATCAGAAAACGGTCGTGGCACTTCTTATAAGTGTGTATTTTTATCGGGGCATATTGAGAATTGTGTTTCTGCAAATCCAATTTCAATTGGTTGCCGACGGCCTGCGTATGGATATCGGCTGTTACGCCGGCTTTCCGCTTGCTTAGCATCAGCAGCACGGATTCATCCACATAGTTGTCTATCAGCAGAATGGATTTCTCCGCGGAGCGTATCAGGTCGGCGGCGAATTTATAGGCGTCGAATATTTGCCCCTCGTAGAAAATGCCTTCCACCGGAGGCAGCAAGGTGCGCACGAAGAAATCTATCTTCCGTGAATGCTCCGCTACGGTATGTTCTAGCTCTGTCAACCGGCGATTGACGGAATAACCTTTCAGCAGATATTCCTTCAGCACCTTATTTGCCCATTGGCGGAATTGTGTGCCTCGGATGGATTTTACACGGTAACCTATGGAAATGATGACATCGAGATTATAGTACTTAACCCTGTATTTTTTGCCGTCTGCGGCAGTTGTCAAGGATTCCTTGACAACTGAATCTGGGTTTAACTCCCTCTCTTTGAAGATATTGTTCGTATGCAGGCTTACGTTTTGTTTGGATGTCTGAAATAGCTCTGCCATTTGCGCCTGCGTTAGCCATACCGTCTCTTCCTCCAAACGCACTTCCAGTTTTACCTCATTGTCGGGCTGATATAATATGATTTCTCCGTGGCTTTCCATTTTTCCTATTTCTATCATCTCGCAAAGATAAAGTTTTTCTTCAATTATTTTTCCCGTCCCCTGCGTGTCTGGGCACTTCGTGCAATGACCGAGAGCCATCAAGATTGATAAACATTGCTACGTTGCTGTGTTTTATCTTTGATAGGTGCATTCCTGCATGTAGCCGCAAAATAGCTTTGCAGTTGGTGGAGAAAACATTCCTTCAATCGCCTTTGCCAATTCCATTGTTTGCCGGACAACAATGAAAAAATATTACCTTTGTATAAGATAAGCTGCATCTCGGCATAACCGCTCAAGCAAGCTTGGCGCTTCTGCACTCGATTTGCGTTATCTTTGTATAAAAGAAGCGATTTGGATATGGTGAAGAAAGTACTGGTGACCGGTGCCGGCGGATTTATCGGCGGATTTATCGTGGAGGAAGCATTGCGACGCGGATATGAAGTGTGGGCGGCAGTGCGAGCAACCACTTCGCGGGAATATCTTGCAGATTCGCGCATTCGTTTCATCACGCTCGATTTTTCGAATCGCAGCGAATTAGAATATACGCTTCGCAAAGCCGTAGAAGAAAATGGGCGCTGGGACTATGTGGTGCACAATCTCGGAGCCACAAAATGCCGCCGTCCGGAAGATTTCGAACGAGTGAACGTCGGGTGCCTTCGCGCATTGACTGAATCGCTATTGCACATCGAAGCCGTTCCCGACGGATTCTTGATGATGAGCAGCATGAGCGTGCTTGGTTGTGGCGACGAGACGGGCTATCGCCCGTTCACGGCATCCAGCGCGACAGCCCCCGTCACAGCCTACGGGCGTTCCAAATTGGCGGCAGAACGCTACCTGCAATCGCTTCCGGAATTTCCTTACGTGGCATTTCGCCCGACAGGTGTCTATGGTCCGCGCGAACGCGATTATTTCCTGATGATCAAAAGCATTGCTTGCGGCTTTGATTTTGGCGTCGGATATCGACGGCAACTGCTGACGTTTATTTACGTGAAAGATTTGGCGTGCGCCATTTTCGATGCCTTGGAGTCGGGCGTGCGCCGGAAATCCTACTTGTTGGCAGATGGAAAAACATACACGCAAAAGGATTTTCGGGAAATCGTCAAACGCGAACTTGGAAAGCGGTTTGTCGTGCCAATTGTCGCACCGCTGTGGATTGTGAAAATTGTTTGCGCCGCATCGGAATGGCTGGCCGGCCTGCGCGGCAAAGTTTCCACGCTCAACCGTGACAAGTATCTCATCTTGAAGCAGCGCAATTGGGCTTGCGACACGTCGGAAGCCACGGCCGATTTCGGATTTCATGCAAATTACGATTTGCAAGCCGGTCTTCGGGAAGCAATTGCGTGGTATCGCAGCAATCACTGGCTGAAAAAATAAAATCGTTTCCTCCAACACGCACCGTTTTATGAATTTTACAAACAGACAGAATATGAAAACAAGAAGAAGTTCCGTAGTTTCCGCATGCCTTTTGTTGGCATTGGGAGCAATCGCACAGACGACGAAAGAAGAAATGTTTGAAACGATAGAAAAAACAGCAGGCGTATATTACGCTTATCCTGTGGAAGAAGCTGTCGAATACACGCAAGCCCCCGACGGATATGAGCCATTCTACATCAGCCATTTCGGCCGTCACGGCTCGCGCTACCTCATCTTGGAAACCGATTATACCAATCCTATCCGGGAAATGGAACGCGCCGAAAAAGCAGGCGCACTTTCCGAATTGGGAAAAGATGCGCTGTCGCGCTTACGCGCAATCTACGACGAAGCGGAAGGCCGTGCCGAGGACTTGTCGCCTCTCGGAGCACGACAACACCGCGGAATTGCCGAGCGCATGACAGCCGCGTTTCCGGAAGTTTTCGGAGACGGCAAGAAAATATCGGCCCGCTCGTCTATAATATTACGTTGTGCCATGAGCATGGCTGCATTTTGCGACCGCTTGAAAGAACTGAACCCAACCTTGAAAATCACATACGAATCTTCTAAAAAATACATGCCCTACCTGACAGGGCGTTCCGCCGAAGCCAATGCCTTCACGGGGGCAAACGGCGTGTGGCGAAACTCATACAACACATTCCGAGACGCCCACACAAATCCCGATCGTTTCGTGTCCGCATTGTTTGCCGACTCGGCATACGTCAAGCAATATGTAGACCCGAAAGCATTGATGTGGCAGTTTTATTGGGTGGCTTCCGACGTGCAAAACATGGAAACCGAAGCGACGCTCTACGACTTGTTTACAAAGCAAGAACTTTTCGACCTCTGGCAATGCTTCAACTACCAATTTTATTGCACGAACGCCAACCATGCAGATTCCAACGGGGCAGTCAAAGACAGTTACAAACCGCTTTTGCGCAACATCATTGAAAGCGCCGACGAAGCAATTGCCAAAGGCGACATAGCCGCGACTCTGCGTTTCGCCCACGACTCCAATATCACGCCGTTGGCCGCATTGATGGGCATCGAAAATTATGGTGTTGCTGTCAAGTCGCCCGAAACGCTCTATACGCATTGGACCGATTTCAAAGTTTCGCCAATGGCTGCCAATTTGCAAATCGTATTCTACAAGAAACAAGCGAAAACCGATGGCGACATCCTCGTCAAATTCTTGCTGAACGAGCAAGAAGTGCATGTGCCGGTAGAAACAGACAGCTTCCCTTACTACAAATGGGACGATGTCCGTGCCTACTATGGGCAATTGGCAGGGATGTAGGCTTGCAATTTTTTCATCAGGTTGTCGATGCGCCGATTGGATTCCAGCAATCTTTCAATCGGTATTCGCCCGTCTTTGACGGCTTCGACAATCATGTCGACTAATTGAAACGGCCGTTCCGGCTCGTAGCCGGTCGAAATATTGTTGCCAGCCACAATCATGTCGGCTCCGGCGTTGATTGCCAATACAATGGCATCTTCCACACTATAATTGTCGATGATGCCTTGCATGTACATGTCGTCGGTCAGGACAACCCCGTCGAAACCCAAGTCGCGGCGCAAGATGCCGTCTATAAAGATTTTCGACAAAGTTGCAGGATAGTCGGGATCGATTTTCCGATTAAATATATGCGCCGTCATGATCATATCAACTTCTCCGGAGCGAATCAGTTCCCGAAAGGGGGCCAATTCATACGGTTGCCACGTATCGGTCACGTCGGTCAAGCCGTAATGGGAATCCGACGCCGAGCTGCCATGCCCCGGAAAATGTTTCAAAGCGCAAAGGACGCCATGACGACGGTGCGCCTCTATGGTCCATGTTGCATTTTGCACAACCACAGCCGTATCGCCGGAGAAACTCCTATGAAGCGCGCCGACGACAGGACATTCCGGATTGACATTGACATCCACCGACGGCGCGAGATTGACGTTCAGGCCCACTTCGTCCATTTCTGTGGCTATGCGTTCGGCATGGGCGAAAGTCGTGTCGCGGTTGTTGATTTTGCCAAGATATTCCGCGCTGACAGCCGGCAAGAAACCATATTCCGGCCGCAACCGTCGCACCGTGCCGCCTTCTTGGTCGATGGCAATCAGCAAATTCCGATGCGCTTCCCGACGCAAATCGGCAGTCAGCCGCGCCAACCGGCTTTTTTCCGTAATATTGCGCGAGCCTATTTTCGCAGAGCCCGTCAAATCTATGTCGAACAGAATAATTCCGCCCACGCCTAAATCGCGCACATAGCGAGCCGCATCGCTTTCTTCCGTGATGCTGTCGCCACGAAATCCCACCATGAGCATTCTGGCGGCACAACGCCGCAACATGGAATCGGGCAATTCGGCAGAAACGGCATTGAGCACAACCACCGCGCAAAGCGACAAAAGAATGTTTCGTATTTTCATACTTGACGTTTTTCAGATGCCTCCGTATAGTTTTCAAGCGATTTTTTCAATTCATCGACTATGATGGCTTTCAATTCCGCAGGAGCAATAACCGTTGCCTTATGTCCGAAAGAAAGAATCTCTTGTACAAAATCGTAGGTGATGCAAAGCGTATAGTGAAACACAGAAAAACCGTCGCACACCTCTTCCCGTTGCGAAGCATGGAGCGGCAAGGCGCGAAGATATTTCGCTTGCTCGTTGTCGACGCGAATCACGACACGCCGCGCTTCCGATTTGGAAGTCATGATGCCGAAAAAGTTTTTGAAAAAATCTTTTACGCCAATATCCGGCATGTCGAACGATTCTTCCGTCAACACGGCATCGTCGACACGGTCGAGCGAATACGTCTTCACCATGCGGTCTTTTGCGTTGTAGCCTATCACATACCACCGCTGCTTGAATATGCGAAGAAAGTACGGTTCGATGACGACAACCGTCGCCCTCGTCCGATAAAATGGCGTATAGGCAAACTTCAACTTGCGCGATTTCTTGATAGCCTCGATGGCTGTGGCAAGATGATTTCGCGCCGATGGAATCTCTTCGAGCATGACTCGCTCGGCAATGTCGCCGGCATCGCTAAGCATTCCGTTGATCGAAAGCGAATTGATGAGCCAGCTGCTTAGCTCCCCCATGTTTGAGCCGCCTTCGATGAAATATTCGAACGTGGAAGGACTGTAACCGATAGTTATGCCAAACAATTCTTCTATGCCGTTACGATAATCGTAGAACGTGCGCCGCGGCAAGGGCATCCCGTCGGACACAGACGATTTCTGCCACAAATCGTTCAGTTCGCGGCGCGAAATGCGGCCGCGCCGTTCAATCGTCTCAAGGATCCAAATATACTTGTTTAAAATCCTTTGCGACATGCGTCCACGCTATTTCTTTTTAATTAGCAAGGCCAATCCGGCAGCCGTAATGACAGCATTGATAATCAGCAATTCAAAACTTATCTGATAACCGCCAAACCATTGCTCGCTGTTTGTTTGGAGCACATAGCATATTGCCGGAGCAAGCACGCATACGACCGGCACCCAACGATCGCGCACGGGGCGCTTGACTGCCATTCCGAAAATAAACATGCCAAGAATCGGGCCGTAAGTGTATGATGCCAAGCTGTAAACCGCGTTGATTGCACTGTCGTTGTTCAAATAGTAGAACACTACGATAACAACTATCATCATTGCCGACATGCCGACATGCACTAATTTGCGCATCCGAGTCAGTTTCTCTTCGTTGCCTTTTTTGTCGGCTTGCAGTATGTCGACGGTAAACGACGTGGTAAGCGCCGTCAATGCAGAGCCGGCTGCCGAGTAGGCCGCAGCGATCAAGCCAATGATGAAAAGAATGCCAATGGCTATGGGGAACCCGTCGCTCCATGCCACCGCCCCGAACAACGCGTCTTTCGTCTCCGCGATGCCATGGCTGCCGGCATACATGTAGAGCAATGTGCCCAGCACGAGGAAAAGCCCAATCACAAATATCTGCACAAACGAACTGACAATCATATTCTTTTGCGACTCGCGGAAATTTTTGCAACTCATCGTGCGTTGCATCAAGTCCTGATCAAGCCCCGTAGTGGCTATCACCATAAACACGCCGGCAATAAATTGTTTCCAAAAATAATGCCCGTCGTTAGGATCGTCGAAGAAAAACACCTTGCTCGTCGGATGGTCGGCAACTGCCGCCGGCAATTCTCCGATGCCAAAACCCATGCTTTGCGCGATAAACACGATACAACTGACAACCGACACGACAAGGCAAAACGTTTTAAGCGAATCCGTCCAAATGAGCGACTTCACCCCTCCTTGGAACGAATAAAGCCAAATGAGCGCGACCGTCAGTATGACGTTCAACGCAAACGGCATGTGAAGAGGTTCGAACACCAACGTTTGCAACACGACGCATACCACGAAAAACCGCACCGACGCGCCAAGCATTTTCGACACGAAAAAGAACCAAGCTCCCGTGCGATACGAAGCCAAGCCAAATCGATTTTCCAAATAACCGTAAATGCTCACAAGGTTCATCCGATAGAACATCGGTATCAGGACAAGCGCCACGACAATCGATCCGACAAAAAAGCCGAGCACCATCTGCATATAAGAATATCCGCCATCCATGACGGCTCCCGGAACGGAAATAAACGTCACGCCGGAAATGCTCGCTCCGGTCATGGCGATAGCCACCATATACCATGGCGACTTGCGATTTCCCGTAAAGAATCCGGCATTATCGGCTTTTCGCCCTGTTATCCATGAAATGACAAACAACAATACGAAATAAAAAGCGATTGTTGCAAGTACGATCCAAGCTGTATTGTTCATTTAATTTGGGGTTTGAAGTTTCTACGATTATTTCCTATTCCGCATAAAGCAAATAAGGCTTGCGCTGCTTTTTGAATTTCTCCACATCGGCTTTCCAAGTTGCCTTGATTTCATCTGCGCTTTTCCCTTGCTCGATCATTTTCCGGATGTCGCCGCGTCCTATGAGCAATTCAAAGAACGAACGGAAAAAATGATCGCCGAGATTAAGATTGCGGTAAGCATCTATCAAATATTCGAGATTAATGCCTTTTGCAATAATTTCATCGTCGGGCAAGTCGGAAAGGTCTACGCCATGACACAGCTTGTTCAATTGCGGCGGATTTTTTGCACCGGGAACGCTGCGAGGAGTGAACGAAAAGTCGTAGCCCGTCATGTTAGGATGCCCATAGATTTGGAAGGGCTTTGTCGTGCCGCGTCCAAGGCTCACCGGCGTAGCTTCGAAATAACACATGGAAGGATAGAGGTAGATCGAATGCATGTTTGGAAGGTTGGGAGATGGCGGAATCGGAAGCACATAGCGGCTTTGGTGCGTGTAGTTTTTGCATTTTATCACCGTCAAAGGCACCTTCTTGCCGTCTTTCAACCAGCCTTCGCCATTGGCCATTTGCGCAAGTTCGCCCAATGTCATGCCATGCACCACGGGGATTGGCAACCGGCCTACGCCCGATGCGTATTTCATATCGAGAATCGGGCCGTCGACATACATTCCGTTGGGGTTCGGACGATCGAGCACCATGAAACTTTTGCCATATTTGGCAGCGGCATTCATCAAATCGACCATCGTGCAATAATACGTATAGAACCGCAAGCCCACATCTTGAATGTCGACAACGATAATATCAATATTGTCCATCACCTCTTTTTTGGGCTCGCGTTTGCCGCCATCATAAAGCGACGCGATTGGGATTCCCGTTTCCGGATCGACGCTGCTTTTCACGTGTTCCCCGGCATCGGCATTCCCGCGGAATCCATGCTCCGGCGAGAAAATTGTCGTGACGTTCACGCCTTTTTCCAGCATGATGTCCACCACATGTTTGTCGCCGACCATGCCCGTATGGTTGCTCAGCAAGGCTACTTTTTTGCCTTTAAGAAGTGGAATATACTCGTCGGTCGATTCCGCTCCGACTTTAATCTGCGCATTTGTCGAGAAAATGCACATGGCTGCCATTGCCGCAAGCCATAAGGTTCTAAAATATTTCATCCGAATGCTTTTTATGTTAGATATCTTTGCAAAGGTAACACAAATCGAGTGCAATGCAATCAAGATGCTCGAATTTGTTGCCCCAAGACGCATTTGCCAATACACGAAACAACGCAATAATCGGCGGGGTTTTCCGTTTTTATTTACAGTAAGATATCTCTAATCCAATTTGTCATGAAGTTGTTCGGTTCTTTTCATTTAAAGGCAAGGATTCTCGACCTTTTTAAATCCTTCCCAATGGAGTGCGTGACGGGATTGGTGCTTTTTGCAGTTTTTTGCATATCAGAAGTTCCGGAAACTGCCATCGAGTGGAATTACATATTGTATTTCACGCCTGTCATATTTGTTGCCGTATACAGCGCCAACCGCATCTTTTCCCATGCCAATGCCAAATGGATATACTATGCGGTTTTGCCTGCAATGGCAATCGGCTTTGGACTGACATTCCATCGCCTCGGCAAATTCATCGATTCTGCCGGCTATCCGGTACTGCTTATTTTAGCGGCAATCGTATTTTTGACCCACCGGCAACCTGCCGACAATTCCGAATTTTCCCGCCGATTGTTGCAACGCGTGTTGAACGCCTTTTTCGCAATGGGAATTGGATTGCTGACATTGCTGTTCGTTGTATTGATTGTTTTTTCAATCAATTATATATTTTCCTTGAAAATAGACAGCTTTTTGGACTATGTGGCAGCTTTCATATTCCTCTGCGAAATTCCATTGTTGTTGTGTTCGCTGCAAAAGGATTCGGAATCTAAAAATTGGAGCAACCCTGCAAACGTGTTGCGCATCGCCTGCAACTATGTCCTGCATCCGGCAATAGCAATCTACACAGTCATTTTATACTTGTACGCCATTTCGATCCTCGTCAATTGGGAATTGCCAAAAGGCGGCATTTCATACATGGTATTCGCTTTTTTCATGGTGGCTTTTGCCGGCATGACGATGCAAGTCATTGCCGCAAAACCGGTTTTCAAGGCATTCTATCGCTATTTCACTTATATCGCCATTCCTCCGCTTTGCCTTTTTTGGATGGGTGCGCTTTGTCGGATACAAATGTACGGATTTACGGAAATGCGGGTCTACCTGATAGTTTGCGGCTTGATCGTAACGCTGTGTACGGCCTCCCTTTTGTGGAAGCGGGCTTCGTTCCGCTATATGCTTTCATTTGCAGGGATTGCAATCGCATTGTTCACCTACATTCCTAAAATATCGGCAAACGACATCGGCATCATGTCGCAGGCAAATCGCATGAAAGAAATAGCTGTTTCTCTCAATCTCTGCGACAAGCGCGACGGCAAGTTGGCTCACACCGCTGAGTTTGTTGCCACCGACAGCATCGCGGCCAGCCGCGCCAACGAACTTTCAGAAGCATACAAATACCTCGCTCGCGAATTGGGCGAGGCTGAAACGCGACAACGCTATGGGGAAAATGAATTGCCTGAAAAATACAAAAACCGCAACTATTCTCCCATAAATCATTTCTATCTTCGGTCTGTCACAAGCATTGACATTTCAGAGTATCAAACGTGCGTCAGGGGGGATTTTGTTACAAGCCCTAACGTCATTCGGATTGACAATAGGCAAATCTCATGCGATTTCAAAAAGCATTTTGCTCCCTACCATAAACTATTCGACCAAACAGAAGACTATGGTGAACTCGGCACGACAAGCCCGTTTATCTTAAAAACAGATTCTTGCATGATCGTTTTCAGCAGCATCGACTACAACACTGAAACAGAAGAATGCAAATTCGACGTTTGGGCGGTGTTCTTCAAATGACATTATTCGGCTTGAAACAAGCCGCTTTGCATGGAGTGCGGATTTTTGTGCAAATGATTGTATGCCAACATGGTCACTTCGCGACCACGCGGCGTGCGCTTGATGAAGCCTTCCTTGATTAAAAATGGCTCATAAACTTCCTCCACCGTCTCTGCATCTTCGCCGAGCGCCGTGGCAATCGTCGAAAGCCCGACAGGCCCGCCTTTGAATTTGTCGATGATTGTAAGCAGCAGCTTATTGTCGATTTCATCAAGCCCGTATCGATCGATATTGAGCGCTTCCAAAGAAAATTTCGCTATTTCCATGTCGATTTTGCCGCTCCCTTTCACTTGCGCGAAGTCGCGCACGCGACGCAACAAAGCATTGGCCACACGTGGCGTTCCGCGGCTGCGCATGGCTATTTCCCCTGCGGCTTCCGTGGTGCATTCGACGTTGAGCAATCGCGCCGACCGTTGCACGATGCGTCGCAACACGGCATGATCGTAGTATTCGAGGTGGCAATTGATGCCGAATCGCGCACGCAAAGGCGGCGTCAGCAATCCGCTCCGCGTAGTGGCGCCGATAAGCGTGAACGGTGCCAAATTAAGTTGCACCGACCGCGCTCCGGGACCTTTGTCGATCATGATGTCGATGCGATAATCCTCCATGGCTGAATACAAATATTCTTCCACGACGGGATTCAATCGGTGTATTTCGTCGATAAACAACACATCGTTTTCTTCGAGCGACGTCAGGATGCCGGCCAAATCCCCCGGCTTGTCGAGCACAGGACCGGAAGTCACCTTGAAGCCTACGCCCAATTCGTTGGCAACAATATTGCTCAATGTGGTTTTTCCCAACCCCGGAGGGCCATAAAGGAGCGTGTGGTCGAGCGCTTCGCCGCGCATTTTCGCTGCTTGCACGAACACCCGCAAATTGTCGATAATTTTTTCCTGTCCGTTGAAATCATCGAAAATAAGCGGTCGCAAAGCCCGCTCAAACTCTTTGTCGCCATCGATGCGGCTGCTACGTATGTCAAATTTTTCGTCCATCTGCTTCTATTTTTTGCTTTTGCATGGAAAGCGCTTTATCCACATAGCCGACGATCGTGTCTGGGTCGATGCTGCGCAAGCATGCGTAATCATTGCGCAAGCATTGCTTGTTGCCGAACACCGAACACGGACGGCATGGCATGTCGGCCTGCACTTCCAAATCGTGCGATTGCCGCCACCCGCAAAATCCGCAAAATGGATGCGTGGCTCCCCAAACAGAAACGACAGGCACCCCGACAAGCGAGGCCAAGTGCATGTTGGCAGAATCCATGGACACCATCACATCGACATTGCTGAGCAACGACAATTCTTTTGGGAAACCGTATTTTTTCCCTGCCAAAGAAATCACGTTCGGATACGACACTGTCCAATGTTGCAACACCTCTTGTTCGTGGCCGGCGCCACCAAAAAGGAAAATGCGCGTGTGTTGCCGCTTCGCAAGCCGTTCTATCACGAGGCTCATCAATCCGGGCGGATATGTTTTTCCCTTATGTTTGGCAAACGGAGCTACGGCAATCCATGTTTCGCCGCTTTGCTTCGGTCGTGTGATTTGCGCATATTCCGCAGGGCCGACCGGTTTTTCAAACAACGAGCCGAACGTCATCGGGAAGTCAAATCCAAGCGCGGCGAATACGCGCCGGTAACGTTCGTGAGAAGAGGTCAAAGGCACGAGTTGTTTGTTCTTCGGCTGTGTCAATTGCCGCTTTTCCCGCCGGCCTTTGTCGATTTTCCCCACAGCGATGCCCCTAAGGCGGAAATACAAGCGCAACACATCCGTGCGCAACACGCCGTGGAGATCGGCAAAAGCGTCGAAATGGCTTTCTTTGTCCAATTCGCCGGCAAGCCGCCACAACCCGGCAAATCCCCGATACGCTGTTTTCACATCGACGCCTTTCACCGTCAAATTAGACGGCTGCTCGATGAAAAGCGTTGCAGCGGCAGGCTGCGTCGCCATAACAAAATGCACATCGGGATAGGCGCGACATAAAGAATAAACCACAGGGATGGTCATTGCCACGTCGCCAAGCGCGGAGAAACGAGCTATCAGCACATTTTTATATTTCGAACCGTCGTGTTTCAAATCGAACAGTCTCTTTCCTATTTTTTACCGTAAAGCACGGGATTCGTGTCAGCGTCGTTGTACATTTTCATTTGACGATACACTTTCATGTATTTTCGTCCGGCGGCAATGTCGTCGAGCAACGTGGCGATAGCATCCGACAAGTCTTTCTTCTGTTCAAGAAGCACATTGAGCTTTGCGGCACATTTTGCCTTATGTTCGGGCGAAGCGTCGGTGCGTTCTGCTTCCTGCCTCATGTGATAAATCTTCAATGCCAAAATCGACAAGCGGTCGATGGCCCAAGCGGGACTTTCCGTGTTGATCGAAGCATCGGCTTTCGGAGTTACATCCTTGTACAAGTCGCGGAAATAAGAATCGATATCTTCCACGAGGTCTGTACGGTCTTGATTGGACTTGTCTATCCGCCGCTTCAACGCAAGCGCATCCACCGGATTGATTTCCGGATCGCGAATAATATCCTCCATGTGCCACTGCACCGCGTCAATCCAATTCTTACGAAACAACACGGCATCGATCGAGTCCGATCCGTGCGGATTTTCGACAACGGCATCTATATTGTCATACTCATGATAAAGGCGCGTCGCCTCATCAAATATCTGATTGCATTTTTCTACGAAAGTATTCATCTGTCTTATTTTTATGGTTTGTAGGCAAAAATAATGCAAATCGAAAGCAGAAGCGCCAAACTTGTTTGAGCGATTATGCCGAGATGCAGCTTATCTTATGCAAAGATACCGCAAATCGAGAGCAGAAGCGCCAAACTCGTTTGGGCGATTATGCCGAGATGCAGCTTATCTTATGCAAAGATACTATCTTTGTTTCAAAAGAAAAAGGTGTAGATTTGAATATTAAAAAGATAGATAGAAATTCCGCCTTTTCAGCGTGGCGATATGCAATCGTCGAAAGAATGATTGAAAGAAAAATCATCTTGACACCCTTAATAATCAAAAAAACGTGTATTTTTGCAAGTACAATAATCTTGAATACGTGAAATACAAGCAATGCAATAATCTTGAATACGTGAAATATGAAAAGAAAAATATACGATAAACTGCTGGATTGGAAGAAGAACCATAAGGGTGATACCGCTCTTTTAATAGAAGGAGCCCGGCGCATAGGGAAAAGCTATATCGTGGAAGAATTTGCACGCAAGGAATACATGTCTTATATTTTGGTGGACTTTAGCAAGGTTAATCCTCAAGTGATGGAGTTTTTCAACCTTTATCTGGACGACCTTGACATGCTTTTCATGAATCTGGAACTTTATTTTAGGCGGAAACTTACTCCACGTCAGGCAAAAGACGAAGAAGCCCATTCTTTGATCATATTCGATGAAGTGCAATTTTGTCCTCGTGCTCGTGCTGCCATTAAGCACTTGGTGGCAGACCGGCGTTACGATTACATTGAAACAGGTTCGCTCATTTCCATCAAGAAGAATGTCAAGGAAATCATGCTACCCTCAGAAGAACACGCAATCGAAATGTTTCCGATGGATTTTGAGGAATTTTTGTGGGCTATGGGAGACGAAATGTTGATGCCTTATATTCGGATGCGGTTTGAGAAGCGTCTTCCAATGGAAGCTTTTCATCGTCGGGCAATGGATTATTTCCGACAATACCTAATTGTAGGAGGCATGCCGCAAGCTGTCGCCAAATATGTAGAAACGCGGGATTTTGAAAAGGTAGATGAGGTGAAGCGTGACATATTGGCCCTTTATCGCAATGACATCCATAAATATGCCGACAATCAAGAAACCAAAGTAGCCGCTATTTTTGAAGAAATTCCGGGACAATTGCAGAAGCACGAAAAGAAGTTTATTTTGTCTGCCTTGCAGAGTGAAGCTCGCATGCGTGATTATTCGCAGGCTTTTTTTTGGCTGAATGACGCTAAAATTATCAATTGTTGTTATAATTCTACGGAACCAAGCATCGGATTGAAGCTGAATGAAGAGCGTACCACGCTGAAATGCTATATGGGCGATACCGGTTTGCTCATCAGCCATGCTTTCGATGAGAGGGGAATTGTTAATGCCGACCTTTACCGAAAACTGTTGTTTGACAAACTGGAAGTGAACGAAGGCATGTTGGTGGAGAACATTGTGGCGCAAATGCTTCGGGCGGCAGGACACAAACTTTATTTCTTCAGCAACAGTTCTCGGACATCGGCGGATGGCCGCATGGAAATTGATTTCTTAATTGCCAAATCTGTAACTACCAGCAGACATAATATTTCCCCCATAGAGGTGAAGTCAGGGCAACGTTACACGCTTAATTCATTAAAAAAGTGCATAGCCAAGTATGGCTCCCAATTATCCACACCCTACGTGCTTCACGACAAGGACGTGAAGATAGAAAATGGCATTGTGTACCTGCCTTTATACATGACACCGTTGCTTTGATCAATATGGGAAAGCAGCCTACATACCAAGAACTGTTGGCGGCATACAACAAACTTCTGATGGAAAATCAACATCTTCGTGAGAAGATAGGCGAGTTGCAGACCGTACTGGGCAGCAAGAACAATTCCACGACTCCGCTCGCTATAGAACGACATCTGTCTTTGGAAGAAAAAGTGGATGTGTTCCGCAACCTATTCAAAGGACGTGAGGATGTATTCGCGCGGAGATGGTACAGCCGGACAAGCGGAAAATCCGGCTACCAGCCTGTATGCAGGAACGAATGGGACAGGCAATTATGTGACAAGAAAAAGTATAAGTGTACGGAATGTTCCAACAGGTCATTTAAACCGCTGGAGTATGAGGATATCTACCGGCATCTCGAAGGGAAAAACCCTGACGGTCAGGACGTAATCGGTGCATACGCTATCCTTGCCGACAATACTTGTAACTTCCTGTGCGCGGATTTTGATGATAAGTCATGCAAACATGGATACCGGAAAGATGTGTTGGCGTATGTCGGAGTCTGCAAGGATTGGAATGTTCCTTGCACCATTGAACGCTCCCGTTCCGGAAACGGCGCACATGTTTGGATATTCTTTGAACAGCCGTTGCCTGCATCCAAGGCACGAAGGCTCGGAAATACGATATTGACGGAAGCGACAGAAAGATACGGAAGGATGGACTTCAAATCATACGACCGTTTCTTCCCCAATCAAGACAGATTGCCGGATGGTGGATTCGGCAATTTAGTGGCATTGCCACTGCAAGGCAAAGCCCGCAAGGAAGGAAATAGTGTGTTTGTGGATGAAAACTTTGTGGCTTACGAAAACCAATGGAATTATTTGCTTGAAATAAAACGGATATCCGAAGTGACGGTTGACGCAATATTGGCAAAACATGCAACGGCTTCGGAATTGGGAGAGTTGTCCACTACCAGTGAATCGAAGCCATGGGAGGCACCTGCGCCTCAGAAGATTACTCATAATGATTTTCCTGCCGTCCCTGTCATCATACGCTCCAATATGCTGTACATTTCCTTGCATGGATTTTCTGCAAAGGCCGTGAATTATCTGAAACGAATCGCGTCATTCAAAAATCCGGAGTTTTATGCCAGACAAAGAATGCGGTTGTCCACTTACAACATTCCCCGTATCATTTCCTGCGCCGACATGGAAGAGGATTATATTGCCCTGCCCCGTGGGTGTGAGGATGCGGTAATTACTCTTTTGGAAAGCAACAAAGTCGCCTACCGCATGGAAGACAAGACCAATCACGGAGAAAATATAGTCGTAGCGTTTAAAGGGCAACTCCGTGAAGAACAGAGAGCGGCCATAGCCAGCCTGACAGCCCATGATAACGGAATATTGAATGCCACTACCGCATTTGGCAAAACGGTCACAGCTATCGGTTTGATTGCAGAACGGAAAGTAAATACGCTGATACTTGTACACACCAAAGCATTGTTGGACCAATGGAAATCCCGCTTGAAAGAATTCTTGCAAATAGATTTTACGGAAGATGACCTACCTAAGAAACGTGGTCATAAAAAAGACTTTTCGCCATTCGGCACATTTGACTCCAAGGGGAATTCACTGCATGAGAAAATAGATATAGCCTTGATGCAATCCTGCCTGGAGGATAGTGAGGTGAAACCTTTTGTCCGGAATTACGGAATGTTGATTGTAGACGAATGCCATCATGTGTCAGCGGTAAATTTTGAACGGATATTGAAGTATGCCAACGCCTGCTATGTCTATGGGTTGACAGCCACTGCAATCCGAAAAGACGGACATCAGCCAATTATTTTCATGCAATGCGGTCCTATCCGTTATTCAGCAGACGCGAAAATTCAAATGGCGTCCCAGTCGTTCACGCGTCTGCTTGTTCCCCGCTTCACTTCGTATAGAGAATTGGCAGATGAAAAATCCACTTATGTCCGGATGGCTCAGAAGATGGCTGAAGATGAAAACAGGAACAGTATTATAATGGACGATGTGTGCGACGCTTTAGAAGCGGGACGCTCTCCCATTGTGTTGACCAGCCTCACCGCCCATGTCGAAACATTGGCAAATGCCTTGACTCCTCACTGCAAACATGTCATTACCCTTGTCGGTTCCGAATCAGCAAAAGAGAAACGTCAGAAAATGGAATATCTGCAAAATCTACCATCCTCTGAGCCACTCGTCATAGTTGCTACTGGAAAATATGTGGGTGAAGGTTTCGACTATCCACGCCTGGACACTTTATTTTTGGCTTTGCCTGTCTCTTGGAAAGGCATCGTCGCACAATATGCCGGTCGGCTGCATCGGGAATATCCGGGCAAGAAAGAAGTCCGGGTTTACGATTACATTGATATTCGCGTACCGATGTGCGACATCATGTACAAGCGCAGGCTGCATGGATATGCTTCTGTCGGTTATCAGATTAAGTCAAACGCTCCGATGGATTTATTTAGCGAAAGTCAAAGCGTGATTTTTAGCGGGCATACATACCAAAGCGAGTTTTTCAAGGATTTATCTTATGCAAAACATTCAGTTGTCATTTCCGCGACCAGACTTTGGTTTGCCAAACACTCCTCCGTACTTGAGATGCTAAAAGACCTATCGGCGCGGGGTGTGGAAGTTGTCGCTTTTATCAAAAGTAATTTAGAAAAGGAAGAAAAGCTAAAGAGAACAGGAGCAAGTATCAGAGTTAATGCTTCATTGGTTATTGACGTTGCAATCATTGACAAATCTCTGATATGGTATGGCAGTATCAACTATCTTGGTTGCAACACAGTTGAAAACAATGCCATACGTATTTATGATTCAGCTTTGGCAGAGAATGTTTTGGAAGTGCTTTATACTTGATGCTAATTTATGACGCTAGTAGATGCTATTCTGTTAGAAAAGTGTTTTCCCTTTATCTTCATGGAAAAGTTTTGGCTATGAGGAAGGAAAGCGCTTCTTTTACAAATAGGAAAAGTATTCTTGGAACTTCTGAAAAAGCAACCATTTTTACATTGGCTTACTTCGTAACGCCACCGGATTTAGTGAGTTAGTAGATTTTTATGGGGATACGTATGTAAATTGTCAATGCAAAATATAGGAAGACTTGCGACTGTGAGTAGTATTACCGGCAAAGGTTGAAACAACTGAGCAAAGCCACTCCTTAGTCCAACAAATTTATCCCCATCTTTTTCCCGACCCCAAAAACAAAAAAGCACTAATTCCAATGAGAATTAGCACTTCTTCTAAATTTTGCTTTATGAGTTTGCGGTGCGGACGGGACTCGAACCCGCGACCCCATGCGTGACAGGCATGTATTCTAACCAGCTGAACTACCGCACCTGATAGTTTTTCTTTTTCAGCGGTGCAAATTTAAGGCGGTTTCCTTTTTTGTGCAATACTTCAGAAAAATAAATTGCGCAACGTGAGTGAATTTATTTCGATTTTTTTGGGGCGACGAAGATATATTTGATTATAAATCGTACCTTTGTAAGGACAAGCACAATTTGCGCTGCAAGTCTCCGTGGATGGAATCGAATGCTTGCATGAGACAAAATAGCTTGCCTAAACAGCTGATATATGGAGAATTTGAAATTAAGCATCAAACATGTGTTGGGCTTTGTCGACAAGGCCCGGATTGACGCGCTCGACCCAATTGCATCGGACGCTGTCGGAAAATTGGAAAACGGAACAGGCGAAGGCTGCGATTATTTGGGCTGGCTGCACCTTGCTGAAAACATGGAAGGGCAAGTTGCCGAAATTTGTCGCGTTGCGGAGGTGTTGCGGCGCGATTGCGAATACGTGGTGGCGATCGGCATCGGCGGCAGCTATCTTGGCGCGAAAGCCGTGATTTCCGCGTTGAGCGATTCATTTGCCGACATGAAACCTTCGTCGGGGGCGCGTGTTTTGTTTGCCGGACATAATATCGGAGAAGACTATATGGGCGAATTGATGGAATTGCTGAGCGGCAAGAAATTCGGCATTATCGTTGTTTCCAAATCAGGCACGACGACAGAGCCGGCCATCGCGTTCCGCCTATTGAAAGAAATGTTGGAAAAGCAAGAAGGCAAGGCATTTGCCGCCAAACACATCGTGGCTGTGACCGACGCCCAAAAAGGCGCGCTCCGGAAACTTGCCAACGATGAAGGCTACGAGACGTTTACGATTGCCGGCAATGTCGGAGGACGTTTCTCGGTGCTTACGCCGGTGGGTTTGCTGCCGATAGCCGTGGCCGGATTCGACATCCGCCGTTTGCTCGACGGCGCAGCGGCAATGGAAAAAGCCACAGCCGCTGCCAACGATTCAAACCCCGCATATCTTTACGCCAAAACGAGAAATGCGCTTTATCGCGAAGGAAAGAAAATAGAAATTCTTGTGAACTACAATCCCAAGTTGCATTATTTCGGCGAATGGTGGAAACAACTCTATGGCGAGAGCGAAGGCAAAGACCATAAGGGCATTTTCCCTGCGGCAGTCGACAATTCTACCGACTTGCACTCCATGGGACAATGGATCCAGCAAGGGGAGCGCACGATATTCGAGACAGTCGTTTCGGTGTCGAAAACGTGCCGCGAGGTGGTTATTCCGTTCGACAGCGACAATCTTGACGGACTGAATTACATAGCCGGAAAACGGGTGGACGAAGTGAACAAAATGGCGGAACTCGGCACGCTGATGGCGCATGTCGACGGCGGAGTGCCCAATATCCACATCACGATTCCCGAACTTTCGGAATATACCATCGGCGGATTGATTTACTTCTTTGAAAAGTCGTGCGGCATCAGCGGATATATCCTTGGCGTGAATCCGTTCAACCAGCCGGGGGTTGAGGCCTACAAAAGAAACATGTTCGCGTTGCTCGACAAGCCGGGCTATGAAGAAGAAAGCAAGGCCATCCGCGAGAAATTGGGTTGAACCTTAGTTATTTCAATATAAACATTATGAGGAAACGATACGGATTGATTGCCGGAATTGTGCTCTTTTTGAGTGGCGCGGTTCTGGCAGAGAATGGATTGATTGTGGAAAAAACGTCGGGCGGCTCGGAGTCGTTTGCTTTTCCGAAGATCGGCAAAATTGTGTTTACGGAAAATGCCATGGAGTTGCACGAAGCGGCTACGGGCACAGTCCGGACATTTAATTTCGTCGATATCGGGAAATTGTATTTTGGCGATGCCGATGCCGGCGTGACGACTGTCGCAGAAAGCGGGAATTTGGAATTTTACGCATCGGGCGGGACAATCGGCGTGAAAGGCTTGCCGGAGGCGAAGGATGCTTATGTGGTCGACATGGGCGGTCGCGTTTGCATGGCGCTGAAACAATGGGACGGCAGTCCTGTTTCGGTTTCTGCCCTTTCGGGCGGCGTTTATATCCTTGTTGTGGAAAACAATGCATTTAAGTTTGTCAAATAAAAAAATCAGATATGAAAAAAATACTATTACCGCTGTTGGGTTTCGTCGCGCTTGCGACAGTGTCTGCCTATCCGGAAATGATGAAAATTTATTTGAAAGATGGCAGCGTAGTGCAATATAACACGGAAAACATCGATTCCGTGAAATTCGAAGAACAGCGTCCGGCGGCTGTCATTACGGTATCGGACGTCACTTTGTCGTCGGCCAATTTTGTCATTGAGCCGGATGCCGCTGTTGGAACATATAATTTTGGTGTCGTAGAGAAAACCACATACGACGGTTATGCTTCGGTGGAAGCGCTGAACGCGGCAGAACTGGAACGCCTTCAAGCGGAAGCCGACGAATGGTGGATGACGCTGCCCGAATATTTGGAATTTGCGCTTTACAACAGTTCGGAAGGAACAAAAGAATTTACACGCGACAATCTGAACGCTGGAACGGAATATGTGGCTTTCGTCTATGGCTTGTCGACAGACGGCAAAGTGACAACGCCGATTGTGACGGAAGAATTCCAAACCGGCGCTTTGCAAGCAGTCGAATTTAATTTGAACGTATCGTCGCTGACAGCCAAAGCGGGCATTGTAGGCGCAAATCCTGAAAGCGACATCTATTATTATCTTGGCTATACGTCGGTAGAGGCTTATGAAGAGTCGTTCCATGGCAGCGACGAAGAACTCCTCGACAATGCTTTGGCACAGGTGATCAACAACATGATCATGGGCGGCTCGTTTGAATCGCTTGCAAAGAAAGGCGCGACGCGCCTCCAAATGTCTGGGCTCGTCCCGGGAACAGACTATTACGCCATTGCTTTCGGCATGGAAAAACGAGGCGAAAATTCGGCGTATGCCACAACCACATTGGCAAAATATGCATTTTCGACTCCGGGATTCACGGTGACAGACGATTGCACGTTCGATGTGTCTGTCGACAATGTTTCGGCCATGTTGATGGATTTGACGGTTACGCCTTCGAATGCCTCAACACGCTACTATGTGACGATCAAAGCCGATTCGGAAACGGCCGGAAAAACGCCGGAACAAGTTGCCGACGAGCAAATCGTGTTTGAAGACGGATTCCAAATCAATTGGGCTACATCTCCGCAAATTTTCTCGGGCACGCAAACGCTTAATTCGCGCACGGATCTTGGCGTGACAAATATCAAGCCGGAAACCGATTATACGATTTATGTTTTCGGCGTGAACACGGATGGCTACCGGACAACCGCTGTCTCGACGAAAAAAGCGCGCACAGTGGCAGCAGAGCCGTCGGATATGACAATCACATTTGAAGGAGTGACCGTCGGCGAAGAAACAGACTCACAAGACTGGTTCAAGACCAACTATTACGTGTCGTTTACGCCCGTGCCGTCGGTCGACGATGAATACTACTACGTAGGACTTGTTTCTGTCGACGACTACGAATGGGCAACCGTTTTCGGCGGTTCGGATGAAGACTTCATGAACCAAGTGATAACGGCAGCCGGAGAATATATCACGATGAATTGCTTCATCGGGCGTCCGGACCAACCTTTGAAGGCTACAGTGGACTATGCCGGGCAGGATTTGAAGCCGGGAACGGATTACTATTTGATAGCCTTTGGCTACGAAGGAACGGCGACTACGCCGCTTTTCAAACAACAAGTGCGCACTTCCGGCGAATCTGACAGCGGATGGCCCGGCGACGATGGCGGATGGGCGGATTTCGGAGAGTGATATCCTGTTGGATTGATATTGAAAATGGATTGCAACCGGCAAAAATAACCGGAACGCAAAACAAGAAAATTTACCAAGTCCGCAAAGTATAAAGTTGAATCGATTGGGGGATGGGAGCGGAAAAAGCAACTCTCATCCCTCAATTTTTGTTTCTTCAAAACTGCTTTTTCAATCGAGAATTTGTAGTTGAAAGTGGGGAAAGCTGCCCTAAACTCTCAACCATTATTATGTTCCAAATCCAGCAAGAAACTTTTTGCTTCGATGCCGCCGGCGTATCCGCCGAACGAGCCGTTGCTTCCGACGACACGGTGGCATGGCGCAAAAATGGATAAGGCGTTTGCGCCATTGGCGTTTGCCACAGCGCGTACGGCTTTGGGGCGTCCGAGGCGCGCCGCCAAGTCGGCATAGGTTATGGTCGCGCCATAAGGTATTTTCAACAACTCTTGCCATACGTTTTTTTGAAAATCAGTGCCGACAAACAGCAATGGCATGTCGAATGTCCGTCTTTCCCCTTTAAAATATTCATCCAATTGCCGTGCGGCTTCTTGAACGACGGGAGCGGGCTCTTCCGTGAATTTGGCATTCAAAAGGGCTTGCAAGCGGTTTTCCACTCTTTTGGGATGTAGTTCCTCCGCCCAGTTGCAGAGGCAAAGCCGATTGCCGAAAGCACCGAGCAGCAGTTCCCCGCAAGGGGATTGGTAGCGTTGAATCGATATTTTACCTTTCATAATGTCGTTGCGTATATTTAGAAACACTGCTTCGCCAATCGGTCAGCGGGCCGGCGCGGCTGTTTTTGCCGGTCGCACGTCGGGCAGCCATACCGCCACGATTCCCAGCAATGGCAGCCACGTGCTGACATGGAAAATGAATTCGATGCTTGTCAAGTCGGCAATCCAACCAAAGAAAGCCGAGCCTATGCCGCCCAATCCGAACATCAGCCCGAAAAACACGCCGGCAATCATCCCGACTTTGTCGGGCATCAAGTCGGTGGCATAAACAACAATGGCCGAAAACGCCGACGCGATGATCAATCCGGCGGCGATAGCGGCTGCAATCGTCCAAAACAAATTGAGATAGGGCATCGCCAACGCAAACGGCGCAGCCCCGAGAATGGAAAAAAGAATGACATATTTGCGCCCGTAGCGGTCGCCCAAAAAGCCGCCGAGAAGCGTGCCGGCAGCAAAAGCGGCAAGATACGCAAATAGGCAAAATTGCGATTGCTGCATCGTGACATTGAATTTTTCCATCAAATAAAATGTGAAATAGCTCGTCATGCATGCGTTGAAAAAATATTTTGAAAATATCATCAACACCAAAATGGCAAGTGCTTTCCGGACTGCCGATTTTGGATAAGCGCGGGCAGCAAATGCGTCATGATGTTGCTTCTTCAAATTGGACAGCATCCGGCGATACCAATTTCCGGCCTTTGCCAAAAGCGCCGAAGCGAGCAGTGCAGCCAAGGCAAACCATCCTACGGCATGTTGTCCAAAGGGAAGCACAATCAAGGCTGCCAACAGTGGCCCGATGGCGCTGCCGCCGTTGCCGCCCACTTGGAAAATAGATTGCGCCAAACTTTTTTTGCCGCCGGAAGCCAATTGCGCCACGCGCGACGCCTCCGGATGGAAAATAGACGACCCGCATCCGATCAGCGCAACAGACAGTAGCAAAAGGAGGAAATCCGAAGCGAATGCCAACGCCAACAATCCGGCAAGCGTGAAGCACATGCCTGCCGGCAAAGAGTAGGGGCGAGGGTGGCGGTCGGCATATCGCCCGACGAATGGCTGCAATACGGACGATGTGAGTTGGAACACCAATGTGATAACGCCGATTTGGGCGAAAGAAAAATCGTATTTATCCTTTAAAAGCGGATACAGCGCAGGAATGACCGATTGGATCATGTCGTTGAGCAAGTGGCAAGTTCCCATGATAAACAAAATGGAGAATGCCGTATTTCCTGCCATGCCTGTCGGGAGTGCTTTGATTTTGTCAAATGCGCCGGTTGTCATTTT
Source organism: uncultured Porphyromonadaceae bacterium (assembly GCA_900541555.1). Taxonomy (GTDB): domain Bacteria; phylum Bacteroidota; class Bacteroidia; order Bacteroidales; family Muribaculaceae; genus Limisoma; species Limisoma intestinavium. The sequence goes on from UQKE01000015.1 coordinate 30,217, forward strand.
TCATCTATTTTTGTGTCTTTCCACAACAGCTTTGCATCGCGCGCGGCTGCTTTTTCGTCGCCGGCTTCAATATGCCGCAGCAATTGTTGATGCTCGGGTTGCGTTTCCATCAGGCGGGATGTGTCTTTGTAGATGTATTCATACCCCGCTGCCAAATGAGCCGTCATGTCGTGGTAGAGGCTTGCCATGATTTTGTTGTGGGTGGCGTTGGCTATTGCTTTGTGAAAATTGATGTCGGCCTCGATGCAAAGTGCTACATCGCCGGACAATGCCGCTTCTTTTCGGGCGCGAAGATGCTGTTCGATTTTAATCAGATCGTCGTCGGTCCGCCTTCGGGCTGCGATTCGCGCTATTGGCGCTTCCAAGATGTCGCGGATTTCTTGCAGTTCTTTGATGTCGGCTCGCTCCACTCGTTGCCGAAAAGTTTCGTCAGGGGTTTCAACTTTTTTTGCCACAAACGTGCCGCGTCCTTGTTGCACGCTCAACAATCCCATGCTGGAAAGGATTTTGACAGCTTCGCGGATGGAAGAGCGCCCCACTCCAAACAATTTTGCCAACTCCGATTCTGTCGGAAGTTTCTCATTTTCTTTCAGCTTTCCTTCGTCGATTTGGCGTTTGATTAGCTCTGCGATTTCTTCGGCAAGCGATTTTTTGCGGATTGTTTCATTTACATCCATGTGAAATCTTATGATAATATCATCTGATGAATATTCGGCCAACAAAAGTAACATTATTCCTGCGCGCAGCCAAGAATAAAACCGAAAAGTTAGAGTTGTCAGAGTCAACAAGCAAGTGCGACAGCGTTATGCGCAAAAGTTGCAGAAATCGTTTTTGGAAAAGCTCGTAAAAGGAAAAAAGTTTATATAGCCGGAATGGCTCATTTCCCGACAAGGAATGCCACTTCTTTAAATGCGAAACGAAAAACAATGCCATCCGAGGTGGAAAGCGAAAGCATGCCATCGGGGGCAACATCCGCAATTCGCGCTTCAAAGACAGTGCCTGCCGACAGGACGCGCCGACCGTCGACCGACATCACATCCGTTTCCGCCCGATACGAGTATATGCCGCCGGCGCGATACAACCGCGACAAATATTCTTCATGCAGCCCTTCCCTGCCTTCGGGCAGCAAGGCATACAATCCGGCAATTTCATCCGCAAGATCGTGCAAAACCGCATCAAGCGGAATGTCGTTGCCCGTCAATTGCCTCAACGAAACCGGATTGGGCGCATCTGAGAAAAATTGCCGCTGGTTCACATTCAACCCGATGCCGGCAATCGTATGGCTTATTTTTCCACCGGAAAGTTTATGCTCGATCAAAATTCCACAAATCTTCTTGTCGCCGACGTAAATGTCGTTAGGCCATTTGACCGTCACGTCCTGCACATATCGCCCCACCACGCGGGCCACTGCAAGCGCAACAACTTCCGACAAGCAAAATTGCTCGTTGGGCGCAATGAGGCAAGGCCGCAACAACATCGACATCGTAATGTTTTTTCCATCGGCCGATTCCCACGAATTTCCCCGCTGCCCGCGACCCGCCGTTTGGCTGTCGGCATAAACGACCGTCCCCTCCGGAGAAGAATCGGCAACAGCAGCCAAGTAGCTGTTGGTCGACACGACCGACGACAAATGCACGTAGTTTAATTTCATTCCATTTTTTCCTCCGGTTCTTCTATTTTCGGGAAAACGGCATCGGGAGAATCCAATCCGAAACATCCTTTTATGGCTTTGCGGATGGCATCTGCGTTTTTCCCGCCGCGTTTCAAGATATTGAACACCGCTTTGACATAGTCATCTTTTTTGGAGAATCCGCAAAGTTGCGCCACATTCGAATCAATCAACATCGATTTTTGATTGAACACGCGCAACACCGCCCTGTAATCGCCTTCCTGCACATAACGGTTGAAATTGCGGCAAAGCGCATCGTAGATGGCATGCGGCCTTATTTCCTCCGTCAATCCGGAAAGATGCGTTTCCAAAGCATTGATATTGGCGAATTTGCGGTCGACAACCACTTCAATCGTCCGCTTCACCGTGTGCCGCGTATGGAGCAATGCTTGTTGTTTCAAATCGGCTTTGAACAATTTCAGCATGTTTGACTTGACCTTCAAAAACACATCCACATCGTTCTTTCCCCGCAATCTTGCCACCGTGCGGATCACGCCTTCAAGCATCATCAAATTCTCGATTTCAGCCACATCGGGCACAAATATTTTCTTTTCCCGCAAATACTGCACTTCTTTTGCGTTGCGGCGATCGCGGTCGACAATCCCATAGGAATCCAAATGATGGAAGCTCTGAATGCCATTGAACGACCGCACGGTTTCTATCACTTTGTTGCAACTGCCCATTGCCTTCACCGTATATTCGGGAAAAATCAGCGAATACAATTTGAAGTCCAAGCTGTGCGTATCGTCGCCTTCGACAAACAGCACCGGCTTGCGCGAACCTATCAAATCGATTATCAATTGGTCCGACAACGTTTCGTGCGGGCGAATAATTTCATAGTCCCACGCATTCGCCCGAATGTCGCATCCACGAATCCACACCGTGATATTGTCCGTGCGCGAAGCCGGAAATTCAATGTCGTGTGTCAGATAGACAAAGGTGCAATCGGGTCGATGCCCTTCAATGGCCGTCCATAGGCTCTGCGTGATTGTGCGATGAAGAAACAGCGTGGGCGAATCCACGAAAATCACACTGTTGGCCGGAGCATAAAGCGTTGCGCCAATATAAAAGAACACAGCTTTTTCGCCATGCGACAGCCGCATCGGATTAAAGGCATCTTCTCCTGCGTCGGTTGTAAACTTGATATTCCCGCCGGCGCGACGCACGTCGTTTTTCGGGAACACCTCTTTCCACAGCTCCACGACAGTGTCGATTTTAGTGCGCGGCATCGAACCCGCCGGACCGTCATTGCCGGCAATGTTCATTTTATAAGCAAACATGTCGGACATTTCATCGTTCAGCAGCAGGAAAAGAAGCATCTCAAATTCCGTTTCCGCCACCGGTTTCACGAATTGCACCGACTGCAATGCCTGCGAATAGAGCGTCGCAATCGACATAGGCGCTCCGGCCGCCGGCAACTCTTTCACGGGAAACAGCGCGTTGAGCGCAGAAATGGCAAACGCTTCGCCCCCCAAATCGGAAATCATTTGATTGATGAAACGCGTTTTCCCTGTCCCGTTGGCTCCCACTACCGTAATTTGGCGCCGGCCGTTCAACGTCGGGGGGGCTTGTCCGTCGATTCGCTTTGGCAAGGTGATATTCATAGTGTCTTGTATTTTCGTGTAAACTTATAAATTATCCGCCTATAAAACAAATTTTCCCACCCCGTCAAACATTAAATCTTCATAAACCGCGACAATAGGACAAAATATGTTCCTTTCAAACGATTTTGCCAACGCTTGGTTGATCGTCTCTCAACTTTTGCGTACCTTTGCCGCCGTATTAACAATGTGGAAAAATTTGGCTGCTTGCAACCACATAAAAAAATGCTAAAACTGCAAAAACGAAATTTCCCATTTTCTTTTCGTCAGATTTAGCTTTTTCCACTAAAAAATAATGGAAAAATGAATTATCTGTTTACCTCTGAATCCGTATCGGAAGGCCATCCCGACAAAGTGGCCGATCAAATTTCCGATGCAATTGTCGACAAATTGCTTGCTTATGATCCCGAATCGAAAGTGGCTTGCGAAACGCTTGTCACGACAGGGCAAGTTGTCATCGCCGGCGAAGTCAAATCGAAAGTGTACATCGATTTGATGGAAACGGCGCGGCGCGTCATCAACGACATCGGCTACAACAAAAGCGAATACAAATTCGATGGCGAATCGTGCGGCGTGCTGTCGGCCATCCACGAGCAATCGCCCGACATCAATCGCGGCGTGGAGCGCGAATCGGCAGAAATGCAGGGCGCCGGCGACCAAGGCATGATGTTTGGATACGCTTGCAACGAAACCAAAAACTACATGCCGCTCACGCTCGACCTCGCCCACTTGATACTGCGCGAATTGTCGGCCATCCGTCGAGAAGGAAAAGCGATGACCTACCTGCGACCCGACTCGAAAAGCCAAGTGACAGCCGAATACGACGAGCACCATCGTCCGGTGCGCATCCACACGATTGTGGTCAGCACGCAACACGATGAATTCATCCGCCCGTCCGACAATTCGCAGGAAGCGCAAGATGCTGCCGACCGCGAAATGCTCGACACCATCAAAAACGACGTGAAAACAATCCTGTTGCCTCGCGTGATCGACAAATTGCCGGCAGAAATTCGCGCCATGTTCGACGACAAACTCATCCTCCACGTCAACCCCACAGGAAAATTCGTCATCGGAGGGCCTCATGGCGATACGGGACTGACCGGCAGGAAAATCATCGTCGACACCTACGGAGGCCGTGGAGCGCACGGAGGCGGAGCATTCTCCGGAAAAGACCCTTCGAAAGTCGACCGCTCTGCTGCCTATGCCGCCCGCCACATTGCAAAAAACATCGTTGCCGCAGGCATCGCAGACGAGGCGCTGGTGCAAGTGGCCTACGCCATTGGCGTGGCTGAACCTGTAAGCTTGTGTGTCAACACCTTCGGCACTGCAAAAATCGACCGCAGCGACGCTGAAATCTCTAATGTCGTAAGCCATTTGTTCGACATGCGCCCGGGCGAAATCGAGCGCCGGCTCAAACTCCGAAGCCCCATTTATCAAGAAACTGCCGCTTACGGCCACATGGGACGCGAACCGCAAATAGTGGAAAAAACATTCTATTCAAAATACAACGGCGACAAGACAATGACCGTGGAACTATTCACATGGGAAAAACTCGACTATGTCGACCGCTTGCGGCAAGCATTCGGATTGGGAGCATAACCGCCCGCCGCAACTAAATCGAAGAAGCAAAGTTTGAACGACTTTGCTTCTTTTTTTATCCTGAAAATTGGCCATCACTGTCAACTTTCTAATTCTCACCCCTTTCGCTTCCGGCTTCATTTGCCGTCGCGGAATTATTGTAAAAAACCAATTATTTATTTGCAAAATACAATATCACACCTTATCTTTGCAACATGAGGCTCGGCATTGCCATGCCGCGCAAGCACATAGAAAAACACACAATTTTAGTTTAACTTTAATCGAAACACACCATGTTTAAACACAAGAAAATGAGAAACCAAGAACTCATGCATGATTTCAAGCAGCATCTTGCCCATGCGTTCGAACAAGGCGACTACCGGACACGGGAAGAACTCATCAACAAAACCTTGCAATCTTGCCGCCCGAAGTACGACGTTTCTTTCGATTATGCCCTGCGCATGATGTACGTCATGATTCGCGACGGCAAGCCATGCCCTGCCCGCCGGAAAAACAAACAGGAAATGTGGAAAGAAATTCGCGCACATGTCGTCCGCACGCAAAAACGGCGCAATTGCACGATAGCAGAAGCCGTCGCGTCGGTGCTTGCCGAGCAAAAAGCTTCGCGATATTTCCTTTCTTACAAACAAGCCTCGAAAATCATCTACCATGAAGCACATGTTCGCCGCAATCATCGCGCTTAGCCTGCTGAGCGGATGCCGAAGCAACAAAGAAGCTGCGGCGTGCGACCATATTGCCACAGCAACGCAAGCGGCATCGGCCGACAGCGTTGTCGCCGCCGTCCGCACAAATGCGACATCGCAATTGAGAGGACAGATTACGGAAGTGGCTTTTTATCCGCCCGACACGTCAGGACGAATAGCCGTGAAGCATATCCGCACCGTGACGGCTGCACGCGCCGACGCAAACTCGGCGCGTGCGGGCATCGCTGCCATGCGAAAGGATTCTGCCCGAAAAGTGGCATCTGCCGTTCGTTCGCAGCAAACAAAATCCGAACGAAGCAACAACAGCGGCTTCCGTTTTTGGAGTGTCATCGCCTTGCTGCTTTTAATTTTTATCCTTATCAAAAAGAAATCATGAACAACACAAGAGAAATCACCATCGCCCTCGATTCAACCGCCATTCAGAAACACGTTTGCGCCGAAAGCGCTTGCATAGCCTTGATGAGCGATATAGACCACACGGAAATCCTGACGCCCGACCATCGGGCGTTGTTGCAACTCTACGCGCATGATGCCTTCTTGTCGCTCGCTGCCGGCATTGCTTCGGCAGTCGACGAATCGGCTTTCAGTGTTCCCTGCCCCGATGCTTCTTTATTCCAACTGCCGCTGTCGGTTTCTGCCGATTCGCAATGCTCCGCAAAGCAACTGCTGGCATTGGCGGAAAAATACGTGGCATGTGCCGTGCTTGCCGAATGCTACGCTGCACACACAAAACTGAAAGAACATTTCATCCGCAAGCGCGACAAAGCATTTTTCGGCATACGCACACAGCTTTCCCGACCACTGCTCTCCGACCGAAAAGCATATCGCTACTGACAGCATCCCATCGGTGAATCACATAAACAAAAAAACAGAGGGCCTCGCATGAGGTCCTCTGTCTTATCGGATTATTTTGTTAAAACGATTAATAAACAACCACTTTCGTAGTTTTTCCGGCTGCTTTCACGACATAAATGCCGGCCGGAACCGCGATTTGCTGCTCGGTGTCGACATTGCTTGTCGCTACAAGCTGGCCGGCAAGATTGTAAACTTCGACAAGGCCGCAAGGCGCTGCAATCCGAATCACGCCCTTGCCACCCGCAATCGCGACATCGTCGCCGGAAATCGACGCCACGCCGCTGTGCGTGTTAAACTTGTATTCCGTCATTGCCGATTCTCCCGAAACATAGAAGGCTTTCACCCCGACTGTATGTTCGCCGGCAGAAATGCCCTCAAACGTATAGGACGATTCTTCCACCGTACCTTTCAGCACGCCATCGAGATACACTTCATATTTCAACACATCGCCGACATCTTCCATAGCATCGTCGGAAGGACCGATGTACACGTTGTCGACTTGCGCGAAGAATGCGTCGGTCGACGTGTAGCGGAATCCAAGACGCACGGTTTCGCCCGCGTATGCCGACAAATCTATGCTGTACAGTCCCCAATATTCCGAAGGCAGCGTCACTTGGTCGATCAGCACGAAATCGGTCGGTTCTGCCCCGCCGTTGGAAATATGGAATTCCATGGTTTCCAAATAAAGCGATGCATAGGCCTTTGCATAGAACGTCCATATATAGCCGTCGCGCACCGTTATTTCAGGGGAAATCAGCCATTTGTCGGCGGTTGCCATTTGGGAAGAGTTGAAAATGACGCTTTTGTTTCCATCCGGCGCCATGACAGCCACATCGGCAGGCGCCATGGCCGGCGTAGTGGCAAACGGATTGAACACCATCGGAGCAATCGGCACTGCTTCAACTTGTCCGGAGGCATTCACCGTTGCCGAACCCGGATAGGTGATTAATTCTCCCGTTTGAAGCGCAATCGGATAAGTGGGAAGGCCGTCTTCGTCCAACGAAATCCAATCGCCAAACTCGCCGGTGGAAAAATCTTCATAGCTTTCAAAACTGTCGGAGAATCCGAGATCTTGATTCCATTTCACGACGGCATCGACCGAGCCATCGGCATTCTCCGTGCAATCAACCGTGATATTGTACGGATCGATGATACGTTCGACAAGCGAAATCGGAATTTCCATGTCGCCATCGACCTTCACAGTTTGGGAAAACGGCTCATAATTGTCGGCAACAACGCCTATCACGTATTCGCCTTTCGGGAGCGAAGGCACGATAGTTTCCTCTCCTGTCGCCGTCACGCTGTAAGCCTCGCCGGTTTCCGCCGCAGTCAAGCCGATGGTCATCCCTTCGGGCAATGCGTTGTTGTTTGTCGAAATGCGGAATGTGGCTTTCACGTAATCGCCGTCGGATATTGCAAGTTGCGTTTCCGTCGTGTTGCTTTCCGCTTCGCGATACAGCGCTTTCACGCCAAGCGTATAGTTGCCGGCCGGAAGATTTTCCAATACATAATAATAATCCTCCGTTTCGCCGACCTTTTCACCGTTTTTGTAAATCTCAAACCGCTCGTTCGGGTTTGCCGGCGACATTACCGGAGCCCGACGCGCTTTCGCGCGAGCCACCGTCTCTGCATAATAGTCGGGCTGTCCCACATAGAAATCGTCGACCATCAGCATAAACGCATTTGTTTGCCCATTCCCAACCACTGCTTGACTGATATAACGAATCGCAATTTTCACCGTCTCACCGGCATATTCGGAAAGATCGTAGGTTTTCGTTATCCAATCTTCTTCAGTGCTGCCAACCACCACACCGGGCGTTGTCTCGTAATTGCCCGACGATATGAAAACAAAGTCGTCGGCCGTAGGATTGAGTTCCGTAGTGATTCCCACTTGGAATCTTTCATCCCACTGGTCGGCCGATTTTGCCATGAACCGCAAAATATTGTCCGTCCCCACTTCGATGGCGGGAGAAATCAGCCAATCGTCGTTGGCAACGCCTGTTTGCGTGCGGATAAAGCCCACATATTGATTGCCGCTGTAAGCGCGAAGCACCGGATATTCGTAGTACCACGGCGGTGTCACGCCGGTAAGCGGGTTGATGATTTGCGCATATTGGAATTTGCCTTGGTTCTGGTAAGTTCCACTCAACACTGCTGTCTGCGCGCCGTCGTCGTCGATGCCTGTCCAATCGCCAAACTCTATTGCAAAAGCTTCGTAGGTTTCAAAATCATCGAAAAATGCCGGATCTTCGCGATTCCACGAAAGAGTCACGTTGTTGCCTCCGGTCATGATGTCGTGCTTCACTTCCGTTTTCAACGAGAACGGATCGCTCACGGCTTCCTGCAACGTGATGTCGAGCGTCATGTCGGCAGTTACCGCGAAAGTTTTCTCATAAGTGACAAATCCGGCCCGCTCTATGCGAATGCAATGATTGCCGCCATACACATCCACCGTACATTTGCCTTCGGCATCAAGCACGGTTTCGCTCGACGGATACGACATTCTATTGTCGTCGCTAATCACTTGTTCCAACACAAACCCTTGCCCTTCAAGCTTTTCTCCCGCAGGTGCCGTCACGGCTATATGCAGGTAATGTCCTCGCGACTGCCCCCAAGAGGGAAATGCGAGGATTGCCACAAGAGCAACCAAATAAAATTTCAAATGCTTCATTTTGATTATAATTATATTGATATTGAACTTTCCGCATTTAATATGCAAATCAAACATAAATACGCCGAACATGATCGGACGATTTGTTTGCGGTGCAAAGGTAATGCAAGCCGAGAGAAGAACAATCAAGCTTGCTTGAAATTGTTATTCCGAGGCGCAGCTTACCTTATGCAAAGGTACACAAGCCGAGAGAAGAACAATCAAGCTTGCTTGAAATTGTTATTCCGAGGCGCAGCTTACCTTATGCAAAGGTACACAAGCCGAGAGAAGAA
>UQKE01000016.1 GCA_900541555.1 uncultured Porphyromonadaceae bacterium
CGTTTCGGCAAAACAATTTCAAACAAGTTTGATTGTTTTGCGCTCAACTTTCACTATATTTGCGGCAAACAAAGGGGTGCCGAAAATTGGCTGAGATTATACCCTCCGAACCTGATACGGGCAATGCCGGCGCAGGGATTGTAGCATTCTCAATTTTCATAAGCCTTTTTGTTTTGCAAACAATTGTACGATGTGCTTATGAAAAAATATCCAATCGTATTGACCATTGCCGGTTCAGATTCAAGCGGAGGCGCCGGCATCGAAGCCGACATTAAAACCATTTCGGCATTAGGCGCTTTTGCGACAGCGGCAATTACGGCCGTCACGGCGCAAAACACAACCGGCGTTGCTGCCATCCAAGGAATCGAGCCTGAAATAGTGGGCAAACAAATTGATGCAGTTTTCGACGACATGCGTCCGGATGCCGTCAAAATCGGGATGCTTCATTCGCGAGAAATCATTGAAACTGTTGCCAAAAGGCTTTCATTTTACAAGCCTGCGCATGTTGTGCTCGATCCCGTCATGATTTCCACATCCGGAAACCGTCTGATCAATGAGAATGCCATAATTGCCCTAAAACAAAAACTATTCCCGCTTGCATCCCTTGTCACGCCTAATAAATTCGAAACGGAATTCCTATCCGGCATAGATTCGGCAGAGAACGGTTTTGTGCAAAAATCTGCAAACGAAATTATGAATATCGGCGCATGTGCTGTGTTGATAAAAGGCGGACATTTCTCGGATTCTTCTGTCACGGACTATCTATATGACGCAAATGGAAAAGAGTGGCAATTCCACGGAACATACATCGACACTGCCAACACGCATGGGACAGGCTGCACGCTATCTTCGGCAATTGCCACCCGCTTAGCTTTTGGCGATTCACTTCCCGATGCCGTCAAAAATGCCAAAATCTATTTGCAAAATGCGCTCCTGCATGGAAAGGATGTAAAAACAGGAAACGGGCATGGACCGTTAAATCATTTCTTTAACCCGCAAAAACTTCAAATTCAAACAAAATGATCACCGTCACCTACAACGACAAACCGATGCAAATCGACGACAACACAAGCGTTGCCGCATTTATCGACCTCATAAACGTTGGCCAAAGCAATATGGCGATTGCCGTCAATGGCCAAGTCGTTCCTAAAAACGAAAGAACCTCAACTTTGCTAAACGACGGAGATTCAATATTGCTCATCAAAGCTTTCTATGGAGGCTAAACAATGTCATTCAAATTGATTGCCATCACACGAGAAGTTGTCGAAATCGATGAAAGTTGCCGAATTTGCAATTTAATCGATGCCGGATTCGACTATGTGCATATTCGAAAACCGGCATTGCAAAAAAACGAAATGCAGCAATTCATCGAATCTATCCCAACTCGCTATTACAATCGCTTGAAGCTGCACGACCATTTCGATCTGGCCGACAAATACGATTTAGCCGGCATTCATCTCAACAGCCGCAATCGCACTGCCCCGACAGGATTTCAAAAGCATGTCAGCAAATCATGCCACGCTATCGAAGAGCTACGCGACATCGACCGATTCGAATATGTGTTCCTAAGCCCCATCTTCGACAGTATCTCAAAACAAGGATACAAAGCACGATTTTCCAAAGATGAATTGGAAAATTCTTCCAATCTAATCTCCGAAAAAGTAATGGCCTTAGGCGGTGTCGCCGACAAACACATTCCCTATCTGCAAAAAATCGGATTCGGCGGATGCGCATTGCTTGGCTACTTGCCGTGGACCGACGACTATCTGTCGTTCGTACAAAAAATAAACTCTATCGTCAACCATGTCAAATAAATTTTTATGCTGCAATTCATAACACACCCAACCGAGAAAATGACCATTTTGGAAGAAATTGAAAAAGTGGTTGCAGGAGGTTGCAAATGGGTGCAACTCCGAATGAAAGATGCTTCGCGGGAAGAAATCATAGCGACGGCCCGTAACGCGAAAGATATTTGCAAAGCACACGATTGCATTCTCGTCATCGACGATCACGTCGACATCGCGAAAGAACTCGAACTCGATGGAGTGCATCTCGGAAAAAACGACATGCCTATCGAAGAAGCGCGCCGCTATCTTGGTGAAGAATACATAATCGGCGCAACTGCCAATACATTCGACGATATTCAAGCTGTCCGCCATGCCGATATCGACTATATCGGCTTAGGCCCATTCCGCCATACCCTGACAAAAAAGAATTTAAGCCCGATTCTCGGACTTGAAGGATATAAAAACATTATTGCCGAGAAAACCGCATCCGACATCAATTTGCCCGTTGTCGCCATAGGCGGAATTTCATACGACGACATTGAAGCGCTCATGGAAACCGGCATTAACGGAATCGCCGTGTCCGGAAGCATTTTAAACGCAACGGACATGACGGCTCAAACACAAAAAATGATAGCATTATTGGAAAAAATAATAGAAAAACGATACTGATATGGACAATTTAATTATTGGCAACCGAAGTTTCTCTTCCCGCTTATTTGTGGGAACCGGCAAATTTTCTTCAAACGAAGCGATGCTTGAAGCTATCCTTGCTTCCGGCTCGGAAATGATTACAGTCGCGATGAAACGCCTCGACACAAACGACGCAGCAGACGACGACATGCTTCGACACATCAATCGCGAGCATGTGCAATTCCTGCCCAACACTTCCGGAGCCAGAAACGCAAAAGAAGCAGTGCTTGCCGCCCAATTATCGCGCGAATGCTTTGAAACAAATTTCATAAAGCTCGAAATCCACCCCGATCCCAAATATTTGCTTCCCGATCCGATTGAAACTCTTAAAGCGACAGAAGAACTCGCCAAGTTGGGATTCATCGTGCTCCCTTACATCCAAGCAGACCCCGTCCTATGCAAACGACTTGAAGAAGTCGGCACTGCCGCCGTCATGCCGTTAGGGGCCCCTATCGGCACAAACAAAGGATTGCAAACTCGCAACATGCTTGAAATAATAATCAGCCAAAGCAATGTTCCTGTCGTTATCGATGCCGGATTGGGCGCGCCATCCCACGCGGCGGAAGCCATGGAAATGGGAGCCGATGCGGTGTTGGTCAATACGGCAATCGCTGTGGCCGGCAATCCGACAGAAATGGCACGTGCTTTTAAAATGGCAACGGAGGCCGGACGAATGGCATATCTTGCCGGACTCGGCAACCAATCCGATTATGCAGAAGCAAGCAGCCCCCTCACTTCATTCCTTCAATAACAAAATTAAAAACTTCATCTATGGAACTGACCGATATCAACATCAATTCCTATCCGAGTTCGGAAAAAGTATATAAAAACGGGACAATTTTTCCTATCCGCGTCGCGATGAGGAAAATCAACCTGACCCCCACTGTAAAAATAGAAAATGGAGAAAAAGTTTTCTATCCCAACGAGCCTGTTTATGTCAACGACACCAGCGGCGCCTATACCGACCCCGACGTTGCCATCGACCTTAACAAAGGCATTCCTCGCATCCGCGAACAATGGATTACGGCTCGCGGCGATGTCGAACGTCAAAACGGCATTTCTTCCGAATACGGGCAAGCGCGACTTAACGACAAATCGCTCGACGACATCCGCTTCAAACAGCGGCACGACCCATACAAAGCAAAAGCCGACAGGAAAATAACACAAATGGCCTATGCGCGAGCCGGCATCATTACCGCCGAAATGGAATATGTCGCCATTCGGGAGAACCTCAATAACGACGAGCTTGGCATCGCCACCCACATCACGCCCGAATTTATCCGGCAAGAAATTGCGGCCGGCAGAGCGATCATCCCTGCCAACATCAACCATCCGGAAGCAGAGCCAATGATCATCGGGAGGGCATTCTCCGTAAAGCTCAACACAAACATCGGAAATTCCGCTCTATCCTCCGGAATAAAAGAAGAAGTCGACAAAGCAATTTGGAGCTGCTATTGGGGCGGCGACACATTAATGGATCTTTCCACCGGAAAAAATATCCATGAAACGCGCGAATGGATCATACGCAACTGTCCCGTTCCGGTCGGCACCGTGCCCATCTATCAAGCATTGGAAAAAGTCAACGGAAATGTGGAAAAACTCACATGGGAAATATATCGCGACACGCTTATCGAACAATGCGAGCAAGGAGTTGACTATTTCACGATTCATGCCGGAGTGTTGAAAGCCCATGCAGAGCTAATCGACAAGCGCCTGACGGGATGCGTGTCGCGTGGCGGAAGCATCATGACCGAATGGTGCGTGGTTCACGATGAAGAAAGTTTCCTTTACACGCATTTCGACGAAATATGCGAAATTCTTGCGCAATACGATGTCGCAATTTCTCTCGGCGACGGCATGCGCCCCGGATCCATCCACGACGCCAACGATCATGCCCAGTTCCTCGAATTGGATGTTTTAGGCGAGTTGACAAAAAAAGCATGGAGCCACGACGTGCAAGTAATCATAGAAGGTCCCGGACATATCCCGATGCACAAAATAAAAGAAAATATGGACAAAGAACTGCGCGCTTGCCACGAAGCGCCATTCTACACGCTTGGCCCGCTCACCACCGACATTGCGCCCGGCTACGACCATATCACCTCCGCCATCGGGGCTGCCCAAATCGCATGGCTCGGAACGGCCATGATATGCTATGTCACGCCCAAGGAGCATCTCAGCCTTCCCGACAGAGAAGACGTCAGAAACGGCATCATTGCCTACAAAATTGCCGCCCATGCCGCCGACCTCGCGAAGGGTTTTCCCGGAGCACAACTGCGCGACGATGCCATGAGCAAAGCCCGTTTCGACTTCCGCTGGAAAGACCAATTCAATTTATCGCTCGACCCTGCCCGCGCAAAACAATACTACATCGAGAGCCACGGGTCGGACGACAAATTCTGCACCATGTGCGGACCTAATTTTTGCGCAATGCGCATCACACAGAAAGTTTCCGAAAAAATCTGCAAATAAACATGTTTTCTGAAATTTTAGAAAAAATAGACTGGGACGAGACTACCCGCCGCATAGCCTCCAAAACAAACAACGACGTTATCCGCGCCCTTCGCAAAGAACGCCTCGAACCGGACGATTTCATGGCATTGATTTCTCCGGCAGCCGAGCCTCACCTCGAAGAAATGGCCCGTCTGTCGATGAAATACACGCAAGAGCGATTCGGCAAAACCATCAGCATGTACATACCGCTCTATTTGAGCAATGCTTGTACAAATTTTTGCGTCTATTGCGGCTTCAACCACAACAACAATATCAAGCGCACCACGCTCTCCGACGAACAAATCGAGACGGAATGCAAAGCCATTCGCGCCTTGGGCCCGTTCGAAAATCTCCTAATCGTCACCGGCGAACATCCGGCAGTGGCAGGCGTCGATTATTTGGAGAACGCGCTAAAAATCGCCCGCCCGTATTTCAACAACCTTTCGATAGAAGTGATGCCGCTCAAAGCGGAAGACTACTACCGGCTGACAAAATCGGGACTGAACGGCGTAGTATGTTTCCAAGAAACGTACCACAAAGCCCGCTACAATGTGTACCACCCCAAAGGCATGAAATCCATCTTCGAATGGAGGCTCAACGGCTTCGACCGCATGGGTCAAGCCGGAGTGCATAAAATCGGCATGGGCGTGCTTATCGGGCTGGAAGATTGGCGAACCGACGTGACAATGATGGCATACCATTTGCGCTATCTGCAAAAACACTATTGGAAAACGCGATATTCTGTCAATTTCCCGCGCATGCGCCCTTCCGAAAGCGGATTCCAACCAAACGTGACCATGTCCGATAAAGAGTTGGCGCAACTCACATTCGCTTTCCGGATCTTCGACCACGATGTCGACATTTCATATTCAACGCGGGAAAATCCGATATTCCGCGCCCACATGATGAAACTCGGCGTAACGTCGATGAGCGCGGGAAGCAAAACAGAACCGGGCGGATATGCCAGCACCCCCGAAGCATTGGAGCAGTTCCACGTCAGCGACGAACGGTCGCCCAAAGCCGTGACAGAAGAAATCAAACAGCTCGGATACGAAGCAGTTTGGAAAGATTGGGACAAAATTTTCGATTGAGCCAATCAATCGGCATCAATCTCAGAGCGGCAAAGGCATTCTGAATCATACAGCCTTTGCCGCTCTTGTTATATTTTTCTTGAAAGCACATTGCCAACGATTTAATTTTGATTCGTAAAGAAAAAGTTGTATTTTTGTATCGGTTACGGAAACTGCCGCAGAGGCGGATATTTGCGCAACCTGCATATTTTAGAAGGTGTTATTGATATCATTTTCTGTTCTCAAACTTCGCAACTTTGAAACAGCAGGAAAATGGTGGCAATAGCACCCATATAGTTGGTGTATATCTCCCTTGACAGTGGAATATATACGGACGAGTGTGGGGCTATTGTTTTATTCCTGCTGTGGTAGCGAAGACCCGAGAACAGAATAGAACAAATACAATCCCCACACCTTTTTTTTAGATGTATTAATGCTCTGGCTCGGGGATTGGCAGGCAAAAAATACAAACTAAAATGGACAGAAAACCATTATTAATGGATGCCGATGGCTACGGCAACAAAGAAGCCATGATGGACTATGTGATGACTTGGACATTGAAGCATGCGGCAGAAAAGTTTGAGAACGAAAAGCCGATACTCAACAAGTATTGCCGTGAAGTATTGTTCCACTTGCTCGGAATCAACGATTTCAAAAAAATCAAAGTGAAAGAAGTGACAACCCGCCTGCAACGTTTCGGCGCTGACGTGACGGCAGAAATCACGCTTGAAAACGAAGCGGAGGAAAGCCGCTATGCCCTGCTGATTGAAGACAAAGCCTATACGTCGTTGCACGACGACCAATTGGCTCGCTACAAGAAGATTTTTGAGGAGTACTACAATGGCAGCAACTATGAGTTGCGCTATGCCGTAGTGGTTTTGCCCGACACAATGCCTGAGGCTACGAAAGAAGAAAGCAAGCGCAACGGGTTCGAGCCATTTTGTTTGGGCGACCTGCCGTTGAGCGACTGGCAGGAAGAATCTGAAAGCGATCTGTTCAACGAATTTTGGCTTCGCTACTGGGGATAGGAAAAATGTCGTTTTTTAGTAATTGACCCATTGATATCCGCTATACTTTTTTAGCGGATATCAATGTAAATGAATAAAATATGAAAACAATAATTCATTTGGCATTGTTATGCATGGCAATGTTGATGTCGCAATCATGCGGAGGAGCGAGTCATAAAAACTCCGATTCTGAAACCGATTTAGAAAGCTTATCAAACATTAGTTTTAAAACAATCCCCCCTATATGGATGGATTCTCATACAGGCAAATGGGAAATTAATCGTATATGGGAGATTATTGTATGCGATGATTCCGGAACGTCAATAATGTACGATAAGAAAATGGCTGCAAGCTACGATTCCCTTGCGTTTGCTTTCTTTTATGCAACAAATGTTGCAAAATTATATTCTATTTACAACAGTTACAAGTGGGAAAAGTCAACTTTTAATAGCAGAGCTGAGGCTCTCAATAAATGGGAGAGTGATTTTGCCCCCGAAATAGATCCGTATTTGTCACTATGCCTGAATTTGCCTATTGCTGCTACTGACGATACGTGCCCGTCGAATATTCGGGATTATTTCAATGAGCTATATTATGAATATAAAGATGAAGACATGATTTTGCACGTTCCACCATATGCATATGATAAAACATCATTCGATTTCTACTATACAGACCGAAGGTACCAAATAAACAATGGTTATGTACATTCACCGAATATATTCATTAGTGGGTATGATGGTGAAGATTTTCCGGAGTATCACGGAGCATTGTCTATACTTTTAGCTGATCCATAGCATCAACTATTAAGCAAATATTTTTTATACCCATGAAAGCAAATAAGCCGCTGGCATTTCCAACGGCTTATTTCTTTGTAGCGGGAGCAGGATTCGAACCTACGACCTTTGGGTTATGAGCCCAACGAGCTACCTCTGCTCCATCCCGCGATGTTTACGTCTGCAAAGGTACAACATTTTGCCGCCGGATGCAAGCTTTTTATGAACTTTTTCCGACTTCGCGAAAAAAGCGCGGCAAAAACGCCACAAAAATGCCTCAAAGCCTTTCACCTTCGCAATCGTCATTACTTATTTTTCTCAATCAGTATTGATTTATAAATCAAAATATTATGTATTGCACAATACTCCATATCCATTTTCGCCGACTTTTTAGCGCTCATTCATATTCCGTTTTATTTGTGACACTGAAATTATATGCGTAATTTCGCACATTATTTTAAGGTTTGTGCAATCACCTATGTTGAAGACAAGAAATAAGCTAATAGACATTGCCCGTCAGCTTTTTGCCCACAAAGGCATCGAAAACACCACGATGAACGACATCGCCATAGCGGCAAAAAAAGGCAGACGCACCATCTACACTTATTTTAAGAACAAACGCGACATCTACAATGCCGTCATCGAATCGGAAAGCGGAATTGTGCTGAAACGTTTGAGCGAAATTGTCGACTTGCCCCTTCCTGCGGACCAAAAATTAATGGAATTTATCTTCCAGCGATTCGATGCGATGAAAGATTTGGTATATCGGAACGGATCTCTGCGAGCCGATTTCTTTCGGGATGTCAGGAAAGTGGAAAGAGCAAGAAAAACCACCAGCCCCAAAGAGATAAAAATGCTCGAAAGCATCCTGCGCGAAGGCGTGGAGTCGGGAATCTTCAGAATCAAGCACACCGACAAAATGGCCATGGTCATGCTTCTCTGCCTGCAAGGCCTCGACGTGCCCTACATCCGCGACAATTTCAAAGAAATTGGAATCGAAAAAGACAAACTGAGAGAATATTTATACGACTTTATATTATACGGTATTAAACAATAAAATTTATGTACATCAACTCCACCGGATTCTATATCCCGAAAGAGAGAGTTCCCAACTCCTACTTCCTCAACATAAACGGCTTGACCGACGAATGGATTCGACAACGCACCGGCATCCAAACCCGTTCGAAAGCGGCAGCCGGCGAGGGGCACAATTCTATGGGGCTGAATGCCATCACAGATGCTATCAAGAAATTGCCATACGCGGTCGAAGATGTCGACCTTATCGTATCGGCTGCCTACGCTCCTTACGACACTGTCGCCACGTTGGCTCACATCGCGCAACGCAATTTCGGCATGCACAAAGCCAAAGCCGTCTATGCATCTTCGGCTTGCTCGTCGTTTGTGAACGGGCTCGAAATAATTGAAGGCTATTTTGCGATGGGAAAAGCAGAAAAAGCGTTGCTCGTATGCTCTGAACACAACACATATTATGCAAACGAAACCGACAAGGTTTGCGGACATCTCTGGGGCGACGCCGCCGTAGCATTCTTCGTGTCGAAAAATAAAGAAAGCGAAAACGACTATACGATAAAAACAATCTACACGCAAGGGCTCGGACATATCGGCAAAGGACCGGAGGGCGTGCGTCTTCGCCCGCACGAAGACGGCATTGCCATGCCGGAAGGCCGAGACGTGTTTATCCATGCATGCCGGTATTTGGTCTCTTCCCTCGAAAAAGTTTGCCAAGAGAATGGCATGACCCCGTCCGATCTCGACTACATTATATGCCACCAAGCAAACAAACGGATTGTGGACAACGTTGCCCATCAACTCCAAATGGATGGCAGCCATTTCCTAAACAACATAGAAGAATTGGGAAATACGGGATCGGCAAGTTGCGCGCTCGTATTTGCACAAAACTTGGAAAAATTCAAGAAAGGCCAACATGTCGGACTGACCGTGTTTGGCGGCGGCTACTCGTGTGGCGCGTTTTTGGTAGAAATTTAAAAATCAAACTTAAATATATGCTATTATGAAATTATTAGAAGGAAAAGTCGCGCTCATCACCGGTGCAGCGCGTGGTATCGGAAAAGCAATCGCCTTGAAATACGCACAAGAAGGATGCGACATTGCTTTCACCGATCTTGTAATCGACGAAAACGGGAAAAAAACAGAAGCCGAAATTGCGGCATTCGGAGTAAAAGCAAAAGGATACGCATCCAATGCTGCCGATTTCGAAGCCTGCCACAACGTCGTTGCTGAAATCGTAAAAGATTTCGGAAGAATCGATATCCTTGTCAACAATGCCGGCATCACGAAAGACGGCTTGATGATGCGCATGACGGAAGCACAATGGGACGCAGTGATCGGAGTGAACCTAAAATCCGCTTTCAATTTCGTTCATGCAATCACACCGGTCATGATGCGCCAACGCAGCGGAAGCATCATCAACATGGCATCCGTTGTCGGCGTTCACGGCAATGCAGGGCAATGCAACTACTCCGCTTCCAAGGCCGGAATGATCGGACTTGCAAAATCCATCGCCCAAGAGCTTGGCTCTCGCGGAATCCGCGCCAATGCAATCGCTCCCGGATTCATCATCACCGACATGACTGCTCAATTGTCGGATGAAATCAAGGCTGAATGGTGCAAAAAAATTCCTTTGAGAAGAGGCGGCACGCCGGAAGACGTGGCCGATATCGCAACGTTCCTCGCATCCGACATGTCGTCGTATGTGACAGGCCAAGTGATCCAAGTCGATGGCGGCATGAATATGTAGCCAGCAGCACATACCTTATATTCTCTGAAAAAGCCGGCAAAAAAGCCGGCTTTTTCAGTATCGTCAATATATATTAATCATTTTTCATCCCAAAACTATGGCGCTTGCAAAGCATTGTCATAATTATTTCCTATTTTTGCAAATCATATTTTAGAATCGGATGTTAGCACATATCATAGATGCAAAGCTTCTGGCAAGCTTCAAGCAATACATGGAAACAAGCAGCGACATTGTCGTCACTTGTCATATCTCTCCGGATGGCGACGCCGTCGGTTCGAATTTGGCATTGAAGCTCATGCTTGAACGATTCGGCAAAACCGTTCACGTCGTCTCCCCTGACAACATTCCGGACGACATGGCGTTTCTTCCCTCATGCCAAGAAATTGTGTCGTTTGCAAAAGAGCCGGACAAAGCGTCGGCATTGGTTGAAAAAGCCGACTTGATATGTTGCCTCGATTTCAATGGGTTAAAACGTGTAGGCGGCATGGCAAGCGTGTTGGACGCAGCACAAGGAAAGAAAATAATGATCGACCATCATCTTTATCCTGAACCGTTTTGCAACGTGACCATTTCGTCGTCGGAAATGACTTCCACCTGCGAATTGCTTTATCGCGTGTTTTATGAAGCAGGTTGGCTCGATCTCATCGACAAAGACATCGCTGAATGCATCTACACCGGCATGATGACCGATACCGGCAACTTTTCCTACAACTCAAACAAGCCGGATCTTTATCGGATTGTCGCCGACCTCGTAGAAAGAGGCATCGACAAAGATCGCATCTATAAGCTCACATTAGGCACCAGCAGCGAATCTCGCATGCGGCTAAACTGCTATGCGATTGCAGAAAAAATGCGTGTTTTCCCTCGGCATCGCGCAGCCTTGACAATACTCGACCGCAACGATTTGAAGAAATTCCATTATCAAGTGGGCGACACCGAAACTTTGGCAAACATGCCATTGGCCATTCCAAACGTCAGATGGTCCACATTCTTCCGCGAAGAAAAAGGCTACATCAAAGTGTCGATGCGTTCGGAAGGCGATTTCCCCGTCAATACCTTATGCGCCAAATACTTCAATGGCGGCGGACATGCCAATGCCGCCGGAGGAGAATTTCGCGGCACGTTGGAAGAAGCAATCGAAACATTTAAAAAAATATTGTACCACTCATCAGACTATCAAAACCAAAATGAAGATAATTAAGATTTTGGGAGTTGCCACGCTCCTGCTGCTCGCCATTTCCTCATGCAAAGATGCCAAAAGCTATTCCGAATTGCTCAACGACGAAGAAAAAGCCGTCAATTCGTTTCTTGCGCACCAACGGATCATAAATGAGATTCCGGCAGACACAGTATTCGAGACTGGAGAAAATGCGCCTTACTACAAAATAGACCCCGATGGCGACGTGTACATGCAAGTGATCAAAGCCGGAGACCGCGTCAACAATCGCGCAAAAGAAGGGCAAACCATCTATTTTCGATTTGGACGCATCAACTTATTGCGTTATGAATTGGGCTATGACGACACCCCCACAGGAAACTACAACGACATGACAGCCGAAAATGCTTCTTTCCGATTCAGCAAAGATGAAACGATCAATTCGATGGAATTTGGCTACGGGTTGCAATTGCCGCTCATTTATGTCGGGATCGACAGCGAAGTGAATATTCTTGTCAAAAGCCAACGCGGCCCATACAGTGAGATTCAAGATGTCGTGCCCTATCTATACAACATCCGCTATTTCATAGGCAAAAATTAATAACAAACATATCCCTAAATATTATGTCACTCATTAAATCTATTTCCGGAATTCGCGGAACAATAGGCGGAAAAACAGGCGAAGGATTGAATCCGCTCGACATTGTCAAATTTACAGCTGCCTATGCTTCATTCATCCGCAAATCAACTACGAAAAACTCAAACACGATTGTTGTCGGACGAGACGCCCGCATATCCGGCCCTATGGTCAACGACATCGTCGTAGGCACATTGACCGGCATGGGATTCGATGTTGTCAATATCGGTTTGGCCACCACTCCGACTACCGAATTGGCTGTCGTGTGGGAAAATGCGTGCGGCGGCATTATTTTGACGGCATCCCACAATCCGAAACAATGGAATGCTTTAAAACTATTGAATGAGAAAGGCGAATTTCTTAGCGATGCCGAAGGCAAAGAAGTGCTTGCAATTGCAGAAAAAGAAGCTTTCACATTCGCAGAAGTCGACAATTTAGGGCACGAATACAAAAACGAAACATATACGCGCCGACACATCGACAGCGTGCTTGCGCTCGATTTGGTCGATGTCGACGCCATCCGGAAAGCGAATTTCACAGTCGCTGTCGATGCGGTCAATTCCGTTGGCGGCATTGTCATCCCAAAACTCTTGAAAGCGTTGGGCGTGAAAAATGTCGTTGAATTGAACTGCACCCCGACAGGGCAATTCGCACATACTCCGGAGCCGATTCCTGAGAACCTGACGCAGATTTCCGATTTGATGAAAACCGGATGTGCAGACGTAGGATTTGTAGTCGATCCGGACGTGGACCGGCTTGCAATTGTCATGGAAAACGGAGAAATGTTTGTGGAAGAATATACGCTCGTTTCCATCGCCGATTACGTTCTTTCGAAAACTCCGGGAACTACTGTTTCCAACTTGTCGTCGTCGCGCGCGCTTCGCGACGTGACAGAACGCCATGGGTGCACATACACGGCGTCGGCCGTCGGAGAAGTGAACGTCGTCACGCAAATGAAACGCACCGGCGCTGTCATTGGCGGTGAAGGCAACGGAGGAGTGATCTACCCTGCAAGCCATTATGGCCGCGATGCGCTCGTCGGAGTAGCTTTGTTCCTCTCGCTGCTTGCCCACAAAGGCAAAAAAGTGAGCGAATTGAAAAAAGAATATCCGCAATATGAAATTGCCAAGAACAAAATACAACTGACACCCGACATCAACGTCGATGCCATCCTCGATGCCATCAAAAAGAAATATGCAAATGAGAAAATCACAACCATCGATGGCGTAAAAATCGATTTCCCCGATTATTGGGTGCATTTGCGGAAGAGCAACACCGAGCCAATAATCCGCATTTATTCCGAGGCAAAAGACATGGAGCAGGCGAATGCCATTGCCCGCGAAATAAAAAATGTCGTTTCCGAAATAACAGGAAAACCCTGCTAACGAAACAAAACAACCGCAATTTGAAACGGCAACGGTCGCACAGAACGATCGTTGCCGTTTCGAATATTTGCAAAAATCGTTCGCAGCTGCATAGATTTACCATTCGCAATATAATTAATCCGACGTTTTTCCGTTTAAAGTTATGCATCTACTTTTACGAATGAAAACAACGAAACTGATATATTTCTTTCTTTTGTCGCAGCTATGCTTTTTCTCCCATGCGCAAGTGCATATCTCCGGCAAAGTGACCGATACCGACAATCAGCCAATCGAGTTTGCCACAGTGCGCATTGCCGGCACTGCCATTGGAGCGACTACCGACTTGAAAGGAGCTTATTCATTGTCGGTTGCGGAAGCAGATACCATTGAAGTGATTTTCTCTTGCATTGGATATGCAGAAGTCAAGCAAAAACTTGTCAATCCCGACAAGGAAGTCTCGCTCAATGTGAGATTGTCCAACCAAGCAAAAGAATTGCAAAGCATCATCGTGACAGAATATAAAAAGCAAACCGACGGAATGGTCGATCTTGATCCGGCCAATCTGCAACTCGTCACCTCCGCATCGGGCAACAGCGTGGAAGCCTTGCTTGCCACCACAGCCGGGGTTTCGTCAAGAAACGAAATGAGCTCGCAATACTCCGTCAGAGGAGGTTCGTACGACGAAAACAGCGTATACATCAATGGCATAGAAGTATATCGTCCGCAACTCATATCATCGGGGCAACAGGAAGGCCTTAGCATCATCAATCCGAATCTCGTCGGAAACATACGATTCTCAACCGGCGGGTTCTCTTCCGAATATGGCGACAAAATGTCGTCCGTGTTGGACATCACCTACCGCCAGCCGGAAGCATTTGAAGGCAAAGTGTCCGGCAGCATGATGGGCGGTGACGCCACTATCGGACACAATACCGGACGATTTTCCCAACTACACGGCATCCGATTCAAAAAGAACAATTCCTTGCTCAGCACGCTCGAATCAAAAGGCGAATACGATCCATCGTACTTCGATTACCAAACAAATCTCCGATATGAAATCAACGACCATTGGAATATTTCACTGCTCGGAAACATTTCAATGAACAATTACAAATTCAAGCCAACCACGCGCAACACGTCTTTCGGCGTATCGGAAAACATCAAAGAATTTACCGTCTATTTCGACGGACAAGAACACGACAAGTTCGAAACATATTTCGGAGCCGCCGAATTAAACTACTCATTGAGCAAATCGGCCGGCTTTTCGTTGCTGGCATCGGGATTCCAAACCAACGAATTGGTTGCCTATGATATTTCCGGAGAATATTGGCTCGACGATGCCGGCACAAACGATGGAGAAAACTCCGTCGGTGGAGAGATCGGAGTGGGAAAATATCTCGAGCACGCTCGCAACAGACTAAAAGCCAACGTATTCACACTCGCCCTTAAAGGTTATGCTTCGCTCAATCGGCATAACATCGACTATGGCATCGAATATCGCTACCAATCGGTCTACGACCGCTCTTCCGAATGGGAAATGAGGGATTCCGCCGGATATGCGTTGCCAAATACCGACGGCAGCCTTCGCATGTTCTACAACCTCACTTCACGCAACGACCTGACGACAAACAAAATATCTTGGTATGCACAAGACACATACAAGCTCTATTGTGACCTCGGGCTTTTCTCGTTCAATGGCGGTATACGCATGTCGTATTGGGACTTCAACCGCGAATTTCTTGTCAGCCCGCGCGTCAGCATAGGCTTCGTTCCGGAAAGAAACAGCAGCCTCACTTTCCGGCTTTCCGGCGGGCTATATTACCAATCTCCGTTCTACAAAGAATTTCGCGTCACCAACACCGACGAAAATGGCAATTCTTATCAAACGCTCAACAGCGACATAAAATCGCAAAGAAGCATCCAAGTGATTCTCGGAAGCGACTACACTTTCCGCGCCATGGACCGCCCTTTCAAGTTAACAGCCGAAGCATACTACAAGAACTTGGCCAATCTAATTCCTTACGAACTCGACAATCTGCAACTCGTCTATTCCGGACGAAATGCATCGTCGGGCTACATTGCCGGCGTCGATTTCAAATTATTCGGGCAATTCGTTCCGGGCACGGATTCATGGATCAGTTTCTCGCTCATGAAAACACAAGAGACCTTGAATGGCGTGAAAGTGCCTCGCCCCACCGATCAACGTTATAGCATCGGATTGTTTTTCACCGACTATTTCCCGAAATTTCCAAAACTGAAATTCAGCCTCCGAGGTGTCCTTTCCGACGGATTGCCAATGACACCGCCGCAAGTCACACGCGACGTGGCATGGTCGCGCATGCCTGCCTACAAACGCCTCGACATCGGATTCCAATACCAACTTCTTGGCAATTCCGAAGGGGTGCGCCCCTACAATTTTTGGCGGCATTTCAAGGAAATATGGATTGGCGTCGATGTGTTCAACCTGCTTGGCATATCAAACGTAAGCAGTTACTATTGGGTGACGGACGTCAACGACATCCAATACGGCGTGCCGAACTATCTGACCGGAAGACAATTCAACGTGAGCCTGTCTGTCTCATTCTAACGTTTCCGCCAGCCACTCAAACATCGCCTCATAGGCTTTCTCCCGAACCGACGCTTCGGAAAGGAAAAGATCGTGCATGCCGCCTTCTATCACCTTTTCCGTCACATACGGTCCCAATTCTCGTCCATATCGGGAAATGTCCTCCACATCGAGCACGGCATCGCCCTTGTTGAACGCCGGAGTCCATTCATTGCCATAAACGCTGTTGTCGGAATGCATCAACAATACAGGCACATTCACGCCTCCATGCCGATGAAGGTGCTTTTGCGCTCGATGAATAGCCCCTATCCAGCCGGAAGTGACAGCCGGCGACACTTCGAGCTTCCAAGCCGTGTCATAGTCCCATTCGCCATGATAGCGTTTCAACAGGCTTTCCGCATAAGCGCGACTGTCGCCCTGATTGATTTTGATTCCTTTAAACGGAAGCGCTGACACAATCGGCACCAACACTTTTTCTTGAAAACGGCTTAAATTCATGTCTAAAAACGGACTGTTCAACACCAACGCTTCAATATTTCCGACGTCCGCTCCGCGCTTCGAAAGATAGTAAGACGATATCAATCCGCCTGTGGAATGAGCCACAATGGCTACGCGATTGAATCCTTCGCGCTTCACCACCGACAATGCCGAGTCTATATCTTCGAAATATTCTTCCAGATTTTTTGTTTCAAACATCCTTTGCCCTTCCAAAATGGAACGGCCGTATTTTCGAAGATCGACGGCATAAAAGCCATATCCGTGCGCCACAGCGCTGTCGCCCAATTCTTTTTGAAAGAAATAGTCGTTGTAGCCATGCACATACAGAAGCGCCACATCCGCGCCTGCCGGCATATCTGCCTTTTTCACTACAGTCGCAACCACTTTGCCGCTATAATCGTCGGGCATCGCAATGACGGTTCGCTCATACCCGTCCAGAATATCCGTTTCCCATTGTCCTGTTGCCGCAGCTGTCGATGCGCACAGCAATGCCAATCCCATAATCAAAAATTTCAATCGCATAATAAAAGATTTAACTATATAACGCATATTCACGACTGTTGTTTAATCCTCCATCAAAAAGACAGCCCCAACCACTCAATCATCGCCCAATCATCGTCGCAATTTTCTCAATAAATTTACGTACTTTTGCAATCACAGAAAAACCCATGATGCATGGATCATCTAACAAAAGATTTTCTATATGAATCAACCATGGAGTAAAGACGAGACAATTATTGCATTTAATTTATATTGCAAAATCCCTTTCAAAGACAGCAGCAAAACGCATCCACTCGTTATTAAATATGCGAATTTGCTCGGTCGATCTCCAAGCGCATTAAACATGAAAATCGGGAATATCGGACGCTTAGATCCTGACCTGAAAGAAAAAGGCATCACAGGGCTAACACATGGAGCAAAAATAGAAAAAGAAGTATGGGATGAGTTTTACAAGAATCCCGAACTTCTTGCTTTCGAAAGCGAGAAACTAATAGCTCGATTCTCTAATCAATCTGTTGAAGAAACTTTAAATATTGACACAAAAACCTTGCCACAAGGAAAGGAGCGTGAAATCATTGTAAAACAACGAATAAATCAATCCTTTTTTCGTATGGCTGTTTTAAGCTCATACAATAATAGATGCTGCATTTCGGGCATTGGCAATATTGAATTATTAGAAGCTTGTCATATTGTAGGCTGGTCAGAAAATACCGCCAATAGGACTAACCCTCAAAATGGACTTTGCATGAATCCATTTTTCCACAAAGCCTACGATTCACACCTTATAGGCATTACTCCAGATTATACAATTATCATTTCAAGCGACATCATTGATAATATCAATGACACCAACTTTAAAAGTTATTTATCCCACATCAATAACAAAAAAATTACGCTGCCCGATAGGTTCCTGCCTAAGAAGGATTTTTTAGAAATCCATTACAACCAATTCAAACAAAAATGGGCATTGTAGCCGAACAATATCAAACAATATTGTTCCACTTACAGCAATTATACATGTCTAATATCATACCACTCTAACTACTTCTTTATAAAGCAATGGAATATCTTGCGATTTAATTCTGAATTTAGTTCCATGATTATGCCCCGTTCGTGCATCGAAATCAATATAAATTTTTCCTTGTTCTATACTATCTATGAATCGCTCTAAGTTCACGCTTTTCAACATTAAAGCCTTATTGTAATGAAAGTATTCAATACTATCCACTCTCTTTACTTCCGCTTCCACATAGAAACAATTGACAAGTTTCGTCCCAATTTTAGCGAAAACATCATCGAATCCCCAATACGGGCGCACAATTAAATCGCCTAATCCCACTCGTTGCCCTACGGAGGATAGCCATTCTTGATGCCGTTTTGCACACATTGCGGAATCAAAAGAAATCTCAATCCGGCGTTCCTGCTTATTTACCACAACTTTCAATCCCCTATCCGTATACGATAATGAATTTAAAGTCGCTCTAAAAGACATTTCCGATTCCGGATAACGTTCGCCCGCTTTCTGATGTTTCCAACCATAATATGGCAACAAAACTTTATCAACAATTTGGACTGCACGTGGCGACGGCTCCATATGGCACAGTGTCAACAATGCAGATGAATTTGCTCTTCTTGCTTTCAATTCCCACTCCGCAGCATTTGGAATAGGCAAATTATTCTCTGGTATACCCAATAAATCCTCTAATACATTCCCAACCGCACCGTCATTCCCTTTTCGCGTGTTGCGAATCCAACCTCGACTTTCTATTTCTTTAAGCTTGTCGATTAGTTCTTCTTTTGTTATTAGCCGTATGTTGTTCATATCTTATTCAAACAAAGTTAAAGGATGGAACTTTGCTACTTCATGACATACTTTGTCTCTCTCAATTCGGGCTTCTGCCATTCTGCAATATTCCTCGCTTAATTCAATACCAATAAAATCTCGCCCCAATCCTTGCGCGACAACAGCAGTCGTTCCGCTTCCCATAAAAGGATCTAAGACAATGCGCCCAGTTGTTGAACTAATAATCCGATCTATCAAAGCTACAGGGAACGGTGCCGGATGCGTATTGTTTTGTTCTTGTTTAAATTCCCACACATCGCCATAGCTATTAGCTTTTGGAGCCAACTTAAAATCTTTTTTTGCAATAAGATATATCACCTCATACGTAGGAAGAAAATAACCTGCATTGAAATTTATGCCTCCCTTTCGTCTCCATATTATAATTTGTCGAACCGGAAAATCAGCAACAATCTCTCTACGATCTTGAATTAATCCATTTTGTACACGCCATTTATGATTATAAAAAATAGCGCCATCATCTTTCAACAACCGCATCATTTCTGAAAGACATGCCTTCTGCCATTGGCAATAAGCATCATACGGCATATTGTCATCGTATGTAGCATAACCCTTTATCAATGCCGCATTCGACCATTTTCCACCTCGGCCATCCTTCATGCCATTCCCTGACGAATTTTTAAGATTGTATGGCGGAGACGTGACAACCAAATCAATAGATTTGTCGGGCATTTGTTTCATTACGGTTAAACAATCCCCACATATTATTTTATTCAAATATTTTGACATTTCCATATATTGCAAATATAGTGAAAGTTGAGCGCAAAACAATCAAACTTGTTTGAATTTGTTTTGCCGAAACGCATCCTATATTATTCAAATATACCGAAAGTTGAGCGCAAAACAACCAAACTTGTTTGAATTTGTTTTTCCGAAACGCATCCTATATTATTCAAATATAGTGAAAGTTGAGCGCAAAACAACCAAACTTGTTTGAATTTGTTTTGCCATGCCAATACGAATTATATATCAAAAGCCTATCTAAAACGAAGCGGGGCAGCTATCGGGCTGCCTCGCTTCGTTCATGTTTCACCTAATCTTTTGGTTTTATTTTGCCTTCATCTCCACATCGGGAGCAATCAATTTGTAGCCTTTGCCGTGAATGTTGATAATCTCAATCGACGGATCGTCTTTCAAGTGCTTGCGCAATTTCGTGATATAGACATCCATGCTGCGGGCATTGAAATAGTTGTCGTCGATCCAAATGGTTTTCAACGCGAAATTGCGTTCAAGGATCTCATTGACATGTGCGCAGAGAAGGCTAAGCAATTCCGATTCTTTCGTTGTCAGTTTCGTAATCTTGTCTTCAATCATAAGCACTTGCTTCTGAGTGTCGAAAGTGAATTTTCCGATTTTGTACATCGTAATTTCTTTGCCTTTCTTTCCTTTCACACGGCGCAATATCGCTTCAATTCTAAACACCAATTCTTCCATGCTGAATGGTTTGGTGATGTAGTCGTCGGCCCCGATTTTAAATCCTTCAAGAATATCTTCTTTCAACGACTTTGCCGTCAAGAAAATGATAGGCACTTCACTGTTGACCGTGCGAATTTCCTGTGCCAATGCGAAACCATCTTTTTTCGGCATCATCACATCAAATACACACAAATCATATTTTCCTTTCAAAAATGCTTTGTATCCTGCTTCACCGTCAGGGAACAAATCGGCATTGTAGCCCTTTGCCTGAAGGTATTCACGCAACAGCATACCGAGGTTCTCATCATCCTCACACAACAGAATTCGCAATCTTTCTTCCATAATTATTCATTTATTATTGGTAATGTTATTATAAATTTCGAGCCTTTGCCCAATTCGCTCTCCGCACGAATATCGCCTTTCAGCTCCGTGACCATTTTATGCACGTATGCCAAACCGAGCCCGAAGCCTTTCACATCGTGGCGATTTCCGGTGGAAACACGATAAAATTTCTCAAAGATTTTTTTCAAATCGTCTTTCTTCATCCCCACTCCATTGTCGGTTATGGAGATTTCAATTCTTCCGCCCTGCAAATTGCGCGTCTCCACCAACAATTCGAGCGGCACATCGTCTTTCCGATATTTCACGGCATTGTCGAGCAAATTGAAAATCACATTCGTGAAGTGCATTTCGTCAACTTTCACCTCTGCCATTTCCGCATTGAGGGAAGTGTCGATCCGTCCGCCGTATTTTTCCACTTTCAGCTTAAACGTGTTCACAATATTGTGAATGACTTGATTGGCATTCACCTCTTGCAATTTCAATGTCGCTTTTTGCCGATCAAACATCGACATCTGCAACACTTTTTCCACTTGGAATCTCAGGCGCTTCGTCTCGTCGTTGATCACGGTCGATATGTGTTGGAGCATTGTCGGACTCTTCCGCACAGAATCGTCGTTTAGCATCTGCGCTGCCAACGATATGGTCGATATGGGAGTTTTAAATTCATGCGTCATGTTGTTGATGAAATCGTTTTTCATCTCTGACAATTTCTTTTGCCTGAATGCTATTACTATGGTGAAAATGAAAACAACTAGCAAAATAAAAGTAAAAGCGAATGTCGGCAGCATGAACCGAATTGACGAAAAAATGTATTTGTCCTTGTCGGGGAAATACACGTTCAAATAATGACGGCGCGATTCCGTGTCGTTGGGAAACAACGTTTGAGTAAACAATGTCGACTTGTCGACATTCTCGTCGTAGCGCGGCGTCTTGTATACAATCTTTCCATTATGGTCAGTAATGGCGTATTCCCAATCCAAATTAATGCCATTATGGCCTAATTCTGCCTTCAAATACGTATTGACCTGAGCCGTATCTGCACGCTCCATGATTGGCTGATTGCTCGATTGATTCAGAATCGACAGGATCACCTCGTTCAACAATCCTTTTTGATACAGATATTGTTTTTTCAAAGATTCTTGAAATTCGCGGAATTTGTCCTGCTCTCTCAGATTCACGCTCGATGCTATTTCATTTCCGACCAATTCGCCTGTTCCATATTCCAATATGTCGCCTGTATCTAAAAGCGATCCGGCGTCGGACATGCCGGGATCGATCATCAGCAATTCCTCATATAAATACTGCTTTGTTTCGTTTTTCTCCAAAGCCGTAGACAGAGAATACAAACTACGCTTCACGCCCTCCGAGAAATGTTGTTCCCGCATTTTCACCATTTCTTCAATATACACAAATTGCATATATAAAAGACCTGTAAACATCAAGGCCATTACAACGGTTAATATCCAAATCGTACCTTTTTTCATTTCAAAACTTGCTCTTTGACATAGGCAAAGGTAAAGAAGAAGTCTTAAATTCAGACTCCATTTTTATTAAAATTTCGTTTTTTAATTAAATTTCAAACTACGACACTTATTTTTACACATTAACGCTATTCCATAGCTACCAAACGATTTTCAACTCAAAACAATCAAAGAAATACGACTTGGCAATCGCATTGTGCTCCCATCTTCTGCTCGGATTAATAAAATTTCCAGTACATTTGCATTATTGTTTATGAAAAAAGCGACTGTTCATATTTACAAAGCATTTCGCAGCATTGTCGTCACAGCATTGTTGCTGTTTGTCTTGTTCTATTCTGCCCTCTACGTCGCCTTGTCGGTTCCGGCAGTGCAAAACCGCATTCGACACATTGGAGAAACAGAATTGTCGAAATTGTTTGGCACAAAAGTATCTATCGGCAACATACAGCTCGATCCACTGAACGAAGCAGTCGTCACAGATGTCCTTATCCCCGACACAGTCGGCAATCCGATGATACGAATCGACAAAATCGGTGCCGGAATAAGCATCTACGATTTGGTTTTCAATGGACGATTCACATTCAACCATGCAGAAATCATCGGGCTGGATGCACAAATCAAAAAAGCCACGCCGGATGCACCCATGAACATCCAGTTTCTCATTGACGCCTTAAAGCCGGACAAACCCCAAAAGCAACCGACAAAATTCGACATTCGCATGAATGCCGTAATTATTCGAAAAGGGCACGTCACGTTCGACATTCTCTCCATGCCCCGAAAAGGAAAGGACATATTCGACAAAAACCATATTACCATAAGTCAAATAAATGGCGACATCCGCATCCCCGTCATACAAAACGACTCTTATACGATCGATGTGCGTCGATTCTCATTTCGCGAACGAAGCGGCTTTTCCATTGAAAACATTGCCATGTTCGCGCACATTGGCAAACAAAGCATCGACATTAAAAATTTCAAAATTCAAATGGCAGGTTCATCAATCGAACCGGCCGACATGCACATATCTTTCAACAACTTAAAAACGCTCCCTGCCGAACTTGCCGGCATCCCTTTAAATTTCAAATTGAAAAACAGCAAGCTGACGCTTTCCGATTTCAAAGCCTTTGTCCCCGCGATGGAGCAACTCGACACGCCCCTATTTCTGTCGTGCGACATTGAGGCCGACAGCATCACTGCCATCGACATTAAGAACATAACCATCCACTCCGACGATTTGGACATCAACCTATCGGGAGCAATCGACAATTTAAACAATGCCGACAGCATCACTGCCCGCATCTCCCCCATTCGCCTTTCCGCTTCTGCCGTAAACTTGGCAAAGCAATTAGGAGCTGCCGGAGTAATTCCGTCAAAAACAGTTTCGCTTATCACGAAGTTGCGACACATCAACCTCGACGGGACTCTGAATTACGCCAATAAAAAGGCTCAATTCGACGGCTCTGTCACTACGCAATTCGGAACATTGAAAACCGATGGGACAGCTTCATTGGCAAAAACACATAAATATTTTTCCGGACGTTTGAGCAGCAAACGGCTAAAAATAGGAGAATTAACGGGAAAAGAGAATTTGCTCGGGAACATAGCGTTCGACATCGAAACGCGAATGGCTTTCAACGGCAATAAGCCCACGGGCTATGTGTCAGGAAAAATACAAAGCCTCGACCTAAAAGGATACCGGTATGAAAACATCAATGCCGATCTTGCCATTCGCCCCGACACCTACGAAGGCGTCGTAACCCTCCACGATTCAAATGCCGACATCGAAATCAGCGGATTGGCAATGCTAAAAGGCACAGAATCCGAATTCGACATACAAACCGACATCCAAAACGTCAACCTATATAACTTGCATCTTTCCGACAAATATCCGGAACACAGATTGAATGCAAACATTAACGCCATATTCACGGGAAACGACATCGACAATATAGAAGGCGACATCCTTGTCTGCAATACCCGTTTCACCGACAATATGGGAGAAGGCATCAAAATCGAACATTTCGACATAACCTCGCGGCCAAAGGCCGAAGGCGGAAAGTACATGACCCTCAATTCCGATTTTGTCAACGGCTATATCGATGGAGACGTCAACTTTTCCAACATGCTGCCGGAAATCCGAGAAATTGCAGCGATAGCCCTCCCCTCGCTTCAAAACGACACGACGATCAATGTCAAAACTCATTCTGCCTCAACAGAAACGCCCAAGACCGCGCACAACAACTTTTCATACTATTTCAAATTGGCGGAAAACGACGAATTGACCGAGTTTTTCAATTTGCCATTCACAATCGTGCATCCAATCACCATCGCCGGAGAAATCGACGCTCCGGAAAAACGCATGTCGTTCGGCTTAGACGCCCCATACTTCATGCAAGGAAAACGCATACTCGAAAAAACAAACATTGCCATGAATGCCGACGGGCATACGAAATCGCTATCAATAAACGCTGCTTCGCAAATCGACAATAAAAACGGCAATATCATGCTGCTGTTCAACGGGACGGCGTCCGCCGACAGAGCCGACACAGATATCGAGTGGGTGTTCGATCGCGAAAAAGACTTTTCAGGGAAAATCAGTCTGTCCACCTTGCTCGGCAAAGCAGAAACTGGCTCATTCATTGCCGACATCAGCGTCAATCCGTCTAATTTTGTCGTAAACGACACGATATGGAGCATCGAGCAATCCGACATTCATATTGCCGATAAAAAAATTCATGTGAACGGACTCAACATCAATCAAGAAAATCAATTTATCAAAATCGACGGCATTGTTTCCGACAATCACGAAGAATTTCTCGCCATTCAACTCCAAGACATCGACCTCGGTTATATTTTCGGCACTCTCAACATCAACCATGTCGCATTCAGCGGAAATGCCACCGGAGATTTCCACGCCTCCGGGCTTTTGTCGAAATCGCCATCCATCAATACTGACAACCTGCACGTCGACCGCTTTGCCTACCACAACGCTTTGCTTGGCGATGCCGACATCCGAAGCCGCTGGGACAATGAAGAAAAAGGTATCATCATCGATGCCGACATCCGGCAAGACAATGGGCGCAACACACTTGCCCACGGCGGTGTCTACCTGACCCGCGATTCGATCGCTTTCACTTTCGATGCCGATCATGTCAACGCGCAAATCATCCGGCCGTTCATGGCAGCATTTGCTTCCGACGTCGAAGGCGAAGCCTCCGGGCATGCCGAACTTTTCGGAACATTCAAACTAATCGACATGAAAGCCCGCCTCTTCGCCGACAACTTCCGACTGAGAATCAATCAAACCAATACGCGCTATTCCGTATCCGATTCCATCATAATCGACCCCGGAACCATCCGCATCTCTGGCGCGACTGTCCACGACGATTATGGAAATACGGCCATGCTCGACGGCACAATTCGCCACAAATATTTTAAAAACGTAGAATTCGACTTCAACATCTCGGATGTCGACAATCTTTTATGCTTCAACACAACTCAAAAAGAGAATCCGACATGGTATGGGACGGTGTTCGGAAATGGCAATGCACATATTGTCGGGATTCCGGGCAATATCAAAATCGACATCAATCTTTCGTCTGCCCCCAATTCGACATTCAATTTCGTGCTTTCCGACAGGGAAAATGCCGGAGAATATACCTTTGTCACGTTCACCGACAAGAGGAAAGAACAAGAATTGGCTCGGCAAGAAGCGGAGAAACCGGACTTCTTGAAAAAATTGGAACAAACCGAAGCAAACAATTCCACGCAAACAACATTTCTCATCAATCTACTTGCCGATATAACGCCCAATTTAACCATCAACCTCATCATGGACCCCGACGGCGGAGACAAAATCAGAGCCACAGGAAATGGGAATATGCGCATAGAATATGATTCGGCAAACGATATCAAAATGTTCGGAAACTACACTGTGGAAGAAGGCCGATATAATTTCACATTGCAAGACATAATCATCAAAGAATTCAAAATAAATCAAGGCGGCACCATTTCTTTTCATGGCGACCCGTTGGATGCCAACGTTGACCTATCGGCAAATTACACCGTCAATGCCAACTTGCAAGACCTCGACGAGTCGTTTGCGCAAGACAAAGAGCTCAATCGCACTTTGGTTCCTGTCAATGCAGTGCTTATGCTGAATGGAGCCATTTCACAGCCGGAAATCTCATTCGACCTGCAATTCCCGACACTGACCCAAGATGTCTATCGAAAAGTCAAAAGCATCGTCAGCACCGACGATATGATGAATCAGCAAATCATCTATCTCCTTGCATTGAACAGATTCTACACGCCGGAATACATGGGAGCGACAAACAGAAACAATGAATTGGCATCTGTCGCATCCTCTACTATTTCCGGACAACTTTCAAGCCTGCTCGGGCAATTGAGCGACAATTGGACAATCGCTCCTAATTTCCACTCCGACAAAGGAGATTTCTCCGACACGGAAGTGGAATTGGCGCTGTCGAGCCATTTGCTGAACAACCGGTTGCTCCTCAACGGCAATTTCGGATACAGCGACAATGCCATGAACAGCAACAGCTTTATCGGCGATTTCGATATCGAATATTTGCTGACAAAAAATGGCAATATCCGCCTAAAAGCCTACAACCGCTACAACGACCAAAACTACTACATCCGCAACGCTCTCACCACGCAAGGCGTCGGAATCATGTTCAAACACGACTTCAACCGGATATTCAAAAGACGCGCTAAAAAAGAAACGGCGAAACCGGAAGTATCCGATTCCACCGCCGTGCGTGGCGACACCGTCCGCGAACCCAACGCAAGGAAGCCGATACGGCGTCCGCAATGACGTGCCCGATCCTTAAAAATTATAGTCTACACAGGCGCGACTTTCTTTGCATTCCGCCAACAACGCTGCGGCAGCCACATGTGCGGGATGCTTTGCGTAAACTTCGACATCCTCCATTTTGTCGACCACTGCCGTAAGCACGACGTCCCAACTTTCCGCAGGATTCTCGTTCAACCCCACTTCTATCGACTTCAACACATCGATTTGTTCGGGCAACGCCTCCAACGCAGCTTTAAATCTTTTCGCGGCAGCCAAACGCGCTTCCGCTGTTCCTTTCAATTTGAATGCTACAATATGCTTTACCATAATTCTATTGTTTATTATTGATTGCCATACAATCTTGCGCGAGCAGCAAGCACCTTTTCGTCAGTCAAGTAGTCGTCGAAATCCATAATCTTGTCGATTATGCCATTCGGGGTAAGTTCTATCACGCGATTGCAAACCGTTTGGATGAACTCATGGTCGTGGGACGACATCAACACAATGCCTTTGAACGCTTGCAACGTATTGTTGAACGCTTGTATCGATTCAAGATCCAAATGATTCGTCGGAGAATCGAGCACCAAGGTATTGGCATCCGTCATCATCATTTTTGCGATCATGCAACGCATTTTTTCGCCTCCGGAAAGGACCGACGCTTTTTTTAGAACCTCCTCGCCTGAAAACAACATTTTCCCGAGAAATCCTTTCAAATAAATCTCGCTGGAATCATTGCTGTATTGGCACAGCCAATCCACAAGATTCAAATCGGTATTGAAAAACGCCGTGTTGTCCAACGGCAAATAAGCCGTAGTGATTGTCTGCCCCCATTCATAGCTTCCTGCATCCGCCTTGCGATTGCCATTGATTATTTCGAACAATGCTGTCATTGCGCGCGGATCTCGGCTGAGAAAAACAACTTTGTCGTTCTTCTCAATTTGGAAATTAACGTCGGAAAACAACAAATCTCCATCGACCGAAGCCGTAAGACCTTTCACTTCCAAGATTTTATTGCCGGGCTCGCGATTTGGCGTAAAAATGATGCCCGGATAACGCCGCGAAGAGGGCTGAATTTCTTCTATGTTCAATTTTTCAAGCATCTTCTTCCGGCTTGTGGTCTGTTTCGATTTCGCTACGTTCGCGCTGAAACGCTGGATAAACTCCAACAATTCTTTCCGCTTCTCTTCGGCTTTCTTATTGGCTTGCTGTTGCTGGCGCAAGGCGAGTTGGCTCGATTGATACCAGAAACTGTAATTTCCGGCAAACAGCGTTATCTTGTTATAGTCGATATCCAATGTATGCGTAGAAACAGCATCCAAGAAGTGGCGGTCGTGGCTCACGACAAGCACTGTGTTTTCGCAGTTCGACAAATAATTTTCAAGCCAAGCCACCGTTTCCAAATCAAGGTCATTGGTCGGCTCGTCCAACAGCAAATTGTCAGGATTGCCAAACAAGGCTTTAGCCAACAGCACGCGCACCTTCTCTTTTCCGCTGAGATCTTTCATCAGCATATAGTGCTTTTCTTCTTTTATTCCAAGTCCGCTCAACAATGCTGCCGCATCGCTCTCAGCGTTCCAGCCGTCAAGCTCCGCAAATTTTTCTTCCAATTCCGACGCCCTCAGTCCGTCGGCATCCGAAAAATCCGGTTTGGCATAAAGGGCATCTTTTTCTTTCATGATATTCCACAAAATCGTATGCCCTTGAAGCACGGTATCCATCACCGTGCATTCGTCAAATTCAAAGTGATCTTGGCTCAAAACCGACATGCGTTCTCCCGCGCCTTGTTGCACTGTTCCATGCGTCGGAGAAAGCTGCCCCGACAAAATACGCATCAACGTGCTTTTGCCTGCGCCATTCGCGCCAATGATCCCATAACAGTTGCCTGCCGTAAACTTCAAATTGACATCTTGGAAAAGCACCCGCTTGCCAAACTGCATCCCTAAATTATTGACCGCTATCATACTTAAAAATCGCTGTTTTGAAATTTGGGTGCAAAGGTACGAATTTTCCCGCATCTTTCTGCGAGATGCTCATCCCTGATTCTTGAGCAAATTCAAAAATCGACAAATACAAGAACTATGGCTCTTCGAGAAAACGTGGGACTAAGATGTTATTACAAAAAATCGCTGCCAATAACACCTCTTTCCATATCAAAGAAATAGGCTTTATCAAGCGAATTTTATAGGAATCATTTGCAATTGAAAGCAACGGAAATGCAACAGTTCTCGTGAAATCAGAGAAATTAGGGATAAACAAGCTAATCACTGATACCGACATGAAAAAAGCGATAAATAAGGTATTGAAAGAATCATAACCATTCCTCGTTCTGCATTCCTGCAAAAAATTCATTCTAATCCTTCCAACTTTTGCTAATGAAACTCAACAAATGTGACTAATTTTTTCTTGCCGATTTTAATACAGATACGATTAATTCGTATATTTGTCGGAAATTATGTCGCATTGCACAGATTGCGATTGAATCGACCGCTTCAAAAGCGGTGCGGCATGATGCTATTTATTAACTCACAAATCATCACGATTATGAAAAAATTAGCATGCGTAATCATTGCAGCAGTTGTCGGCTTCGCGGCAACAGTCCCTGCGTCGGCGCAACTTAAATTCGGTTTGAAAGCCGGTGTAGCTGTCAACAATTTGAAATTCGACAAAGATATTGTAAAAGCCGACAACCGCGCCGGATTCACGGGCGGTGCCATGCTTGAATTCACGGTTCCTGTTGTCGGTGTCGGACTTGACGCTTCGGTAATGTACGTACATCGTTCGGTGGACAAAGGATTTTTTGAGGACATTAAAGACTTCGACGGCTCTCGCGACTATATCGACATTCCCATCAACCTCAAATGGAAAATCAACCTCCCCGTCGTATCGTCAATCCTCAAACCGTACATCGCAACCGGTCCGGCTTTCGCTTTCTTGGTTAGCAAAAACGATTTCAAGGAATTTATCGATCAAAAGAAATGCGACATCTCGTGGAACTTCGGAGTGGGACTTGAATTTTTCAGCCACCTGCAAGTGGGCGCAAGCTATGGCTTGGGATTGACAAATGCGTTGGAAAAAATTAATGTTGCTGATGGCACTCCCATCGAAGGCAAAAACAAATATTGGACTATCACAGCAGCCTATTTGTTCTAACCTCAGAAAAATATAAAATCGGCATTTTACGGCATTTAAGCCTCTATTCGGCTGTAAATGCCGATTTTTTTTGTTTCCGGCTGAATATTTGATTAGCTTTGCAAGCAGAAAATCAAGAATTCCATTTATGAAAAAAATACTTTTTGCTGCAATATTGTTTGCCACGCTTTTGGGAACGAAAAGCGTTTCTGCCCAAGAAATGAGATGGGGCGTTACCGCCGGTTTGACTGTCACCAACCAAAAATGGAGTCAAGACCAATTCCGGCAAGAGCCATTCGATTCCGACAAATCGCTCGGATATGCCGGCGGAATTATCGGCGAATACGAAATTCCGGGCATCGGATTTGGCATCGATATCGGATTGCAATACGTGCAACGTGGCTCTTCAATGAATCTCGGAGACTTTACAGTTTGGGCCGACGACGGCTTCGGGCGCGAACGTGCCTACCTGCATTATTTAGACGTGCCTTTCCACTTGCGCTTCAAATACATGAACCTCAATGGATTCGAGCGCAAACTTGCTCCATTCGCATTTGCCGGCCCGAACATGAGCATTCTATTGGCCCACAACGACTTAAACGCATTCAACTACAAATCGGTGCAATTAGGCATCGAAGTGGGCATCGGCGTAGAAATTTACCGTGATTTCCAACTTTCCGGAAGTTTTAATTGGGACGTGACCGGCACGGCAAGAGCTGTGAAGTTGGATAATTTCAACTCCCACAACCGCACATGGCATATCGCCCTGACCTATTTCTTCAAATAGAATTAGAGCGCCAATTTAGATTTGTCTGCCACGTTTAAATGAAATATGCAGAAGTCCTACTCCCATTGCCCATTTATGGCACGTTCACCTATCGGTTGCCCGACGATTTAGCCAATCAAGTAGGTGTCGGATTTCGCGTATTAGTACCATTTGGCAGAAAGAAATTCTACACGGGAATCATCACTTCTTTCCACAATTGCCGGCCAAAAGAATATGAGACAAAAGACATTGTTTCCGTCCTTGATTCCCGATCAATTCTTCGCCATCCCCAATTAGCTTTTTGGAAATGGATATCAGAATACTATCTTTGCTCCATTGGCGACGTCTATAAAGCCGCCGTGCCGGCAGGCATGAAAGTGAGCAGCGAAACTTTTATTTCTGCCAATCCCGATTTCATCGACGCCAACGGGCAAATGAAAGAGCGGGAAATTGTTGTCTACGACCTTCTTTCCACAAAAGACAAACTCACGCCGGCCGACATCGCAAAAGCCACCGGATACAAGAACGTTGAAGCAATTGTCGCATCATTAATCGAGCAAGAAGCGATATTTGTAACTGAAAAAATAATCGACAATTATCGTCCCAGAACAGAAGTCTACGTAAAATTGCAAGCCGAACAAAGCGATAATGATTCCGTCAAGCTGTTTTTTGAAAAAGTCAAACACGCAAAACGCAGGGAAGCGGCGCTGTTGGCATATCTGGAATTGTCGAAATGGCTTCGCGGCGAATCAAAAGAAGTGACAAGAACCGAGTTAAAAGAAAAATCGGGAGCATCCGGCACTATCTTAAATGAAATGGTGAAGCAAGGAATTTTCCGGTTTTATAAAAAAGAAATCAATCGATTCCAACTCGATGCAAACGCCTCCTTGTCGCTCAACGCCTTATCCGATGTCCAGAAAGATGCATACCAAGCCATTGCCGCTGCATTTGAAGAAAAAGATACGGTCCTGCTGCATGGAGTCACATCGAGCGGCAAAACGGAAATATACACGCATTTAATATCCGACGCATTAAAGGCCGGCAAGCAAGCGCTTTATTTAGTACCCGAAATTGCACTTACCACCCAATTGACACATCGGTTACAAAACATTTTCGGAGAAAAATTGCTAATATACCATTCAAAATTTTCCGACAACGAGCGTGTCGACATTTGGAAAAAACTGCTCGACACCGACGAGCCATGCGTAATCATCGGCGTGCGTTCTTCGGTGTTTCTTCCATTTAACAATCTTGGGCTAATCATCATTGACGAAGAGCATGAAAGCAGCTACAAGCAACAAGATCCCGCGCCTCGCTACAATGCTCGCAATGCAGCACTGATGCTTGCTTCCATGCATAATGCAAAAACGCTTTTAGGCTCTGCGACACCTTCCATTGAGTCCTACCATAATGCCATGATTGGCAAATATGGGCTTGTGACGCTTGCCGTCAGGCACGAAGGCATCGAATTGCCGCAAGTGAAAGTTATCGACACCACGCTCGCTCGAAAAAGGCGTGAAATGCAAGGCTCTTTTTCCACGAGCCTGCTCGATGAATGCCACGAAGCTCTCAATCGTGGCGAGCAAGCAATCATATTTCAAAATCGCAGAGGGTTCGCGCCTATTGTCCGTTGCAAAGAATGCGCATGGGTCCCTAAATGCGAAAATTGTGATGTTTCGCTGACCTACCACAAACGGCAAAATTTACTTTCATGCCATTATTGCGGCTTCACGATGCCGCTTCCCGTCGTTTGTCCTGCGTGCGGACAGCCGTCGATAGAAGTTGTCGGCTACGGGACAGAACGAATCGAAGACGATATCGAGCATTTCTTCCCTTCCGCCAAAATCGCTCGAATGGACCTTGACACTACTCGCGGAAAGGACAGCCATGAAAAAATCATCGACGATTTTTCAAATCGGCGCACGCAAATACTTGTCGGCACTCAAATGGTAACCAAAGGTTTGGACTTTGACGGCGTTAGCGTTGTCGGCATCGTCAATGCCGACAATATGATTAACTTCCCTGACTTTCGCGCTCATGAAAGAGCTTTCGACATGATCGAACAAGTTGCCGGACGTGCCGGCCGGAAGCACAAACAAGGCATCGTATGCATTCAAACATCTGAGCCTCGGCATCCCATCATCCAATATGCCGTGGCACACGATTATTTAGGTTTTATCAAAAACGAATTGGAAGAACGCCGCCACTTCGGTTATCCCCCGTTCACGCGCATTATCAACATTTATATCAAGCATCGCGACGACAATTCATTGACAGAAATGTCCGTGCGTTTCAGCAACATGCTCCGCGAGGTGTTTGGACGGCGGGTCCTCGGTCCGGAAACTCCGGTCGTTGCCCGTATTCAACGGCTTTATATCCGCCAAATTGTATTAAAAATGGAAACATCGGCATCCATGCCGAAAGTGAAGCAGATTCTACGCACAATCTACGAGCAATCGCTCTCCGATCCTCGCATGAAAAGTGCAATCGTTTACTACGATGTCGACCCTGTCTAATCGATGAGTTGTCAAATAATTGCGCGGATAATATGCCCGAGATGGTTCAAAGTCAACCGATATTTTAGAAATCGGTATACATAAGGTATGCGAGCAATATCGTCGATGGTTTTAATATACTTTATAAGGCGAAATGCCACATGCTCGTCCACACGGCGCAATTCCGCTGCCGATATGGGATCGGACGGTTCTTCCACCCATACAGGCAAATATGGCTCCCACTTCTCATAATGCAATTTCAGCGTATCACGCAGCCATGCTTCTCCAAAATTGCCCGATGAGTAATGCAGCACCTTTATGTTGCCACAAACATAATTCTTATATTTCTGCCCGACAGAAAGCGATATGTCGATGTCATAACAATGGAATCCTGTCAACAGTTTCTCGTCAAATGGGAATTCTTCCCATACCTCACGCCGCATAA
The DNA here is from genome assembly GCA_900541555.1 of uncultured Porphyromonadaceae bacterium. GTDB lineage: Bacteria > Bacteroidota > Bacteroidia > Bacteroidales > Muribaculaceae > Limisoma > Limisoma intestinavium. Next base: position 34,076 of record UQKE01000016.1, read on the forward strand.
ACAAGGCAAAACCATCAAGCACGACCACTTGTCGAAAATCAACGTCATGCGGCAGGTTCCGCCGATGGTGCGAGATCACGCCATTTTTGTTCATTTGGCTATAATATTCCACATTCCACGACTTGTCTTGCACCCATCCGGAAGGTGTCCGCACCTTTGCCCTGCTTCCGGCAAATCCTATTACGCCACAATCCGGTTGGCTGATACAAGGAAGTATTCTTTCAAACCAGTCCTGCGTTTGAAATTCTACATCCTCATGAACGAAGAGCAGACAAGGATACTTTGCTCGACGTGCCCCTTCATTGTAAATCGAAGTAATCGAACCCTTTCTCTCTGAATTGTCGATTGCTATAATTTCATATTTCACACCGTCGCCGATCGTTTCGGCTACATTTCTCTGAATGTTCGACAATCGCTGCTTGTCTACTGAACATATAATAATCGACAACATATTAATGCTACTTTTTTAATAACTCCAAAAAACGCTCCACAAAATTATTCCATGTCATTTCAGCAACTGCCGCATGAGCAGCATCTGCCTGCTTCTCAAAATCAGAAGAAGTCAACATTGCTCGAATTTTCTCTTCCAATAATTCGACCCCGTCTTCCGAATCATGGTACATGCCAAATGGCAAATCTTCGCCAAAGGTATTGACAAATTCGCCATACGGCTCTACTATAACCGGAGTATAAAAATACATTGCTTCCACGCTTGCCGAAAACGCGCCCCATTTTGGTGTCGTATTTATAAACAATCTGCACCGTTTCAACAAATCATAATAAACTTGCTTTGCTTGGGGATTTCCTTTATCCAAATAACCGTGGCAAACGACATTGTCGGGCAGATTCTTAAATTTGCCGGATTTCATTCCAATTATGTGCAATCGCGCTTCCGGCATATCTTGTCGAAGCCGTGCAAATGCATGCAACAATTCTTCTGCGCCCCGCAAATAATGTTTCTTCCCAACAAAAAGAATTTCTTTTCCTTCTTTTTTCCGTTGCAACGCCATTGCCCTATCCGGCTCTTCCAACGCGTTGACAACATTGCCAATATAAAATATATTTGGATTCTGATACACATTGCGCATGTCTGCGGCTATGCCCGGAAACAAACATACCACACAATCGGCCGATTCGATGCAACGACGTTGACGATCTATGTATTTTCGTTCATGCCAAGACAACGAATTAATGTCTGTACCTTTAAAAATACGCATTTCGTAATCTATTGTCCAATCCGAAAACAGCACAACCGGTTTTTTAGACCATCTCTTAGTCGTGAAATTATAGCACAAAAATAAATTAATGTCGCTATTCGGATATGTTTTGAGTGCTTTTCTAATGCGCCGCTCAATAATCCAAAAATAAATGCCTGTTCGCCGATATGTATAAAATTTATTGCGGAATATGCCTTTGGCAAATACATTCCACAATTTATAGAACAGCTTATGCGCCAAATTTGATGACGGATGCAAATTCACGCGGTTCACCTTTACGCCGTGGGCTTCCAATGCTCGCGTAAAAAAATAAGGCACATTCGACCACGTGCGAATTTGAGAAGAATCTCCTTGTTCGCAGAACACCGTAATTTCCTTCAATTCTGACAATCCTGTTGCACTCATTGTTTCTTGAGATAATGATCAGCATGAGGAGCCAATCTGTTCCACACTTCTTCCACTGTGACAAGTGCAAATCGCTCTGCATAATCGGCTTTTTTGTCAAGCAACCGAGAGGATTCAATATCGGCAACTTCTATGCCTTGATGCATGCCTCCATTGGATGGAAGCCATACTGTTTTGCTTATATGCGGCGGATAAATGGCAAACGACGGCACTCCCAATGCTTGTGCCAAATGGCGGGGACCGCCTTCATTGCCAAAAAAGAAATCGCAATTGGCGAGCATTGCTTTCAACTGTGGCAATCCTTTGGCCTCCACGCCGAATGCGATATGGGAATCGCAATCCATTTCATTATAAAGCATTTCCACATACCGCCGCTCTTCATCGCCGCCATAGTTGAATATCAAGCAGGCATCGTAACGCTCGATTATCAAACGCAACACGGCTTTCATGCGCTCTTTATCCCATACTTTCCATGGAATCCGCGTAGCCACGGCGCAAAACACTACCGGTCGATTGAAATCCACGCCATTTCGCTCCATATAAGAGCGAAACGCCATCTTCTCAGTTTCCGAAACGGGCATTGAGAAATCTCGGTATTCGTGAATCGGCTTAATTTTTTGTAGCGGCCGTGCAAGCATCAAATCCTGCACCACCATGTCAATATTTTTCGATATTTTCGGACGATAATTCGAAACAAGCCAATTATAACTTTTCTTTCTGCCTATGCGATATTTGGTTCGAATCGAAAACAAACTGAACCAAAGCGTCTGTATGGTTGAACGCATGTCAATAATCGCATCGTAGCGTGTCGATCGCACAACTTGGCGCACCTTTGCCAAATAATGAAAAAATCTATGTTTTTCTTCGTGAGTGAAAGCAATGACGCGATCCACATCCGGATGGTTCTCAAACAATGGCGCGATATTTGCATCAAGCACCAAGTCGATTCGCGCTTCCGGAAAATTCATTTTCAACGTCCGGCACAAAGCCATCGCCAATATGGAATCTCCCACTCGGCGATAACGAATAACCAATATATTTTTCAATTCGCCGTTGTTCATAATTTTTCAAATTCATATAACAACAAATTGCCACGAAACGATGTAAACTCGCTTGTCGTTGAAAGCACCTGCCGTATGCGATAATTTTCCGATGCCACTTGTTCAAAATTTGCTTTATTCGCCTCTCTGAGCATGATATAGCCTTTCTGTGGCAATTCCGACTCGCCACGCCATGTGTCGACATCATTGTTCAAATAATAAGTCACGGCATACACCGTCTCTTCCGCCGTTCCTGCCGGACGATAAAAATAAACACTGCCTTCCGGCTGGAAAATACGCACTCCTTGCGCAAAACGATAATCAGGCACGCTGTTTTTAATTGCCGGATTCAACAAGCCATCAAGCGACAGCAACGAAGCCGTCCATACGCCGACCGACAAGAACAACGCCGCATTGACCGTTCGACGTTTCCACCATACGATGCCCGCCGTTATTGCCGGCAACAATGCCATAAACACATACGCTGCATTCAATGGCATTTGTTGCAATTCTGTCAACTGCATAATCAATCGACGCGCTCCGCGCGAATCGCCCAAGAAATTCAAATCTACGAAATGAACAAGCAAGAGCAATATGCTGAACAATATGCCCGCCCACGTGACAAACAGTGCATATCCACGAAAAATCTTCTTGCGATTGTGCAATAGATAAATGAAATAATCAGCGAGCAACAAACTGATAAATGGATACAATGGCAACAAATAAACACTGCGCTTGCTTTTTGGAATGCAATAAAACACAAACACGCATACCGTCACCACCGTCGCCCATACAACCACACGATCGCCTTTGCGGAAACGTGCCCACGCTTCGCGCCATTGCGAAAAACGCAAACGGCGCCAATCCGCAATCAACAATCCAAGCACTGCAAGAAGCGACCAAGGAAGCATTCCGGACAATAACATCGGTATGTTGTAAAGAGCGCCATGTTCGTGGCTCTCATAACTCATTTTCCCTAAAAAGCGACCAAAATTTTCTTCCAAGACCAATTCCAAGAAACGTTCGCCTCCGGATTGATAAGCAGCCACATACCAACACAACGGCAAAATCGACGACAATAATGCAACTTTCAACAATGCTACAAGAATCGGCAACACACGGCTGCCGCGAATCAGCAAAAACACAGTCAATGCAAAACATGGGAGTATTGCGCCCACAGGTCCTTTCGTCAGTATTGCGCCGGAAATCAGCAATGCGCCTATCCATGGAAATCCCCGACAGTCACGCTCCGCCCAACGATAAAGCCCCATGAACCCGCCTACCATGAACGCCGTCAAAACCATATCGACACGGCAAGTCATTGCCGACCGATGCACCTCAAACGTCGTCATCATAATGATGACAGCCAAAAATACCTTCAAAACGTCATAACGGCGGGCAAAGAAAAAGAAAAATCCAACGCTCATGGAAATAAAAGCAAGCGTCGACGGAAGGCGTGCCGTAAATTCCGAAACATACCCCTGCGGCAACGAAAACAACGCTACCAGCCAATGAAGCATGGGTGGCTTAAACGCAAATTCACCTTGAAACATCGGCAATATGAAATTACCCTGCTCCAACATCGACACTGCCACCAAAGCCTCGCGAGGCTCGCCACGCGTATAAAAATGTCCCAATCCGATAAAAGGCAAAGTAAGTAGTGCTGCAAGCAACAATACTGCAAAACCTAAAACCTTGATCTGCTTCTCATCCGTATTTTTTACCATACACACAAACCTTTGGATTGACAAAGATACTATGTTTGTTTCAAAAAGGGAAAAGGTGTAGATTTGAATATTAAAAAGTTCGATAGTAATAACCATTGTATAACATCCAAAATCCACACCCAATGAAACAAATGCAAAATAAAGGAATTGATTTCAAAGGACAAAGAATTTACATCGGAATCGACGTTCATTTGCGCTCATGGAGCGTCACTGCCATGGCGTTGCCGTATTACAAAGTCCAATCGACGCTTCCCCCGTCGGCAACCGCCCTGCGGTCGTTTCTCGACTGCCGGTTTCCCCGCGGGGAGTACGTTGCCTGTTACGAAAGCGGCTTCACCGGCTTTTCCACGTATTATTCCCTTGTCGCCTGCGGGATAGAATGCCATGTGGTGAACGCCGCGGATGTCCCTTCCACCCAATACGAGTCGGTCATGAAAACTGACCGCGTCGACTCGATGAAGCTGGCGAGGATGCTGGCATCGGGGACATTCCGCGACGTGTATCCCAGGGCGAAGGAGGAGCTGGACGACAGGGCGGTGCTCCGGCTCCGGCACAAGACGCAAATGAGGATCACGGGGATGAAGGCGGCCGTCAAGCACATGCTGCATTGCAACGGGGTGGAAATCCCCGAGCGTTTCGGGCGGAAGCGCACGTATTGGTCGAAGGCTTTCACCGAGTGGCTGCTGTCCGTCGAGCTGCTTTCCCCCACGAACCACTCGATACGGTTCGCCGTCTCGCAAGTCGAGGCCATGCGGCAGCAGATGCTCTTGATGACGAGGCACATCCGTGAGCTGTCGAGGACGCCGAGGTACTCGGCATTGTTCGAAGCCGTGTATTCGGTCCCGGGAGTGGGCGCGCTGACGGCAATGCACTTGATCGGGGAAGTCGGATGCGACGCGGGGCGCTTCCCCGTGCCGCCTCGCAGCCCCCAGGGAGGCAGGGAATGAAACGGAATGAGGCGGGAAGGAGCGGAACGGCGCCGAAAGGCAGCCGCCGATGCGCAAGAGGAAAGGCGGCAAGGGGCAAGCCTCCCGATGGCGCAAAAAAAACAAAAGGCTCCGGAGGTGTCCCTCCGAGGCCTTCCCTTCTACGGGGGCGGCGCCCTGCTCTCCC
>UQKE01000017.1 GCA_900541555.1 uncultured Porphyromonadaceae bacterium
CTGACGGTCAACCCCTTCGGCTCGCAGGCTCGCCACTTCCCCTATATCGCGCTGATGCGCGACACAGGGGAAGACATTGCCGGTAGCGGACTATGTTTGAGGGATGAGAGTTTAGAAGACATGATTTTTTATCGTTTTGCGGTTGACGCGGCATAGCAATGTCCTCCTCTGCCGTGCAGAGCGCGGATAGGGGAGGTGCCGCAGGCGGAGGGGTTCGGCAAGAATCAACATTGCTGCTTCACAATCTTTTCTACTTTCTATCTCGCAGGAAAGGCGACAAGCAGGGAACTTTTGTGTGTCGAGCATCTTCTGTATCTGCAATAAAAAAGGAAGCTCAAAGGAGCTTCCTCGTAGCGGGATCGAGAATTGAACTCGAGACCTCCGGGTTATGAATCCGACGCTCTAACCAACTGAGCTATCCCGCCATTTGCGAGTGCAAAGATATGTTCAAAAAATGAATTGCGCAAGCCAATGCGGCAAATTTATATGTTCTTTTAATGCGTGATTTAATAAGTGGTTGTGTCATATACGGTTATGGAAACGCTAAATGCCTTGCGGGTCGACGATCAATGAGGCTTTCCGCGCTAAAAATGCGCAAAACATGGGCAGTCGGATACGCTCCTGTCGGCAAATGCGGTTTGCGCGAATGCGTCGGGTGATGTGTTAAATTTTGTTATTATTTGGACTGATTATGAATAAAGTGGTCGTATAATTTTCATAAAACCGCTACTCTCCCCATCTTTGCATCGAGAATTATCGGAACAACGACATATATGAGGCTATTAGATTTGAAAACCGGAGAAACCGGTGTGATTGTCAAGATATTAGGGCATGGCTCATTTCGGAAGCGCATGATGGAGATGGGGTTTGTGAGAGGAAAAAAGATTTTGGTGGAACAAAATGCTCCATTGCGCGACCCGATAAAATACAGGATTATGGACTACGAGCTTTCGCTCCGCCGTGCGGAAGCGGGCTTGATAGAAGTGGTTCGGGAAGGGCAAACGGAGCAAGTCCCGACGGAAGATGTGGCGGTGGTCAGAGAGGACGACGGCGGCTTTCTCAACACGTTCGATGCGGAACGGCGGTTGATCAATGTGGCGCTTATCGGGAATCCCAATTGCGGGAAAACGTCTCTTTTCAACTGTGCATCCGGCGCGAAAGAACATGTGGGGAATTACAGTGGCGTGACGGTCGATGCAAAGACCGGCCACATGGAATACAAAGGATATAAATTCAACATTGTCGATCTTCCGGGCACATATTCCTTGTCGGCCTATTCGCCGGAAGAATTGTACGTGCGCCGTTATTTGCACGATGAAGTGCCCGATGTGATTATAAACGTGGTCGATGCGTCGAATCTTGAACGAAATTTGTATTTGACTACGGAACTGATCGACATGGACCGGAGCATGGTCATTGCGTTGAACATGTACGACGAGTTGGAGCGCAGCAAAGTGGAGTTCGATCATGATGCGTTGGCTCGCATGATTGGCGTGCCGATGATTCCGACCGTTTCCAAAAGCGGGCGCGGCGTCGACAAACTTTTCGATACCGTCATTGAAGTGTATGAAGGGCGCAACGAGGTGGTGCGCCATGTGCATATCGGGTTTGGCAAAGATATAGAAGATGCAGTTCGGCAGATACAGACGGCGCTGAAAAGCGAGGCCGAATTGGACATGCATTTTTCTGCGCGCTATCTGGCGATTAAATTGATGGAGGACGACAAGGAGGTGATATCCTTGTTGCGCAACCTTCCGAATTTCGAACGAATCAAATCGTTGCGCGACGGGCTTGTGTCCAAAATAGAGGAGCTGCATCAGGAGGATATCGCTGCCACGATTGCCAATTCGAAATATGGCTTTGTTTCGGGCGCTCTGCGCGAAACGCTCCATGCCGAGGATAAAGAGGAAGCGAAAACAACGGCAATGATCGACTCGGTCGTGACGAGCAAATTGTTTGGTTTCCCGATCTTTATTTTTTTCATGTGGCTTATGTTCTGGGCCACTTTCGAAATCGGGCAATATCCGATGGATTGGATAGAAGCGGGCGTGGCTTGGCTTGGGGAATTAATTAGCGCATACATGCCCGACGGGCCTGTGAAAGACATGCTTGTCGACGGCGTGATTGGCGGCGTGGGCGGCGTGATTGTGTTCTTGCCCAACATATTGATTTTGTATGCCTTTATATCTTTCATGGAAGATTCCGGCTACATGGCTCGCGCAGCCTTCATCATGGATAAGATCATGCACAAGATAGGGCTGCACGGCAAATCGTTCATTCCCCTTGTCATGGGTTTCGGGTGCAACGTGCCGGCGATTATCGCCACAAGGACGATAGAAAGCAAAACGAGCCGGCTGATCACGATATTGATAGAGCCTTTCATGTCGTGTGGCGCGCGGTTGCCCATTTATTTGTTGCTGGTGGGCATATTTTTCCCCGAACATGCGAGCGTGGCATTGCTCGGCTTGTATGCTTTGGGGGTGCTTGTGGCCATTGTCACGGCAAAAATGTTGCGCCGGTTTCATTATAAAAAAGACGAAACGCCTTTTGTCATGGAATTGCCTCCATATCGCATTCCTACGATGAAGGCGACGATGCGCCACATGTGGGCAAAAGGCCAGCAATATCTGAAGAAAATGGGTGGCGTGATTCTTGTGGCGAGCCTTGTCGTGTGGATTTTGAGCTATTTCCCGCGTCCCGACCGCGCGGAAATAGAATCGACGCGGACAGAATTGGCAGCGGAAGGCCTGAATGTGGAATCGGAAAACGTGGAAGCAGTGTCGGCAACGGAAAATTCTTATCTCGGGCAAATCGGCAAATTTGTCGAGCCTGTGTTTGAGCCGTTGGGATTCAATTGGAAAATGACAGTGGCGCTGCTATCCGGCACGGTAGCAAAAGAAACAGTCGTTTCGACGCTTGGGGTGCTTTACAGCGGCGATTCCGGCGCAAGCGACGAAATGCTTGCGCAACGCATTGTCGCGCCGAATGCGCATACGGGGCAGCCGGATTTTACGCCTTTGGTGGCGGCATGTTTTTTGATTTTTGTGTTGCTCTATGTGCCATGTATCGCGACGGTGACAGCTATCGTGAAAGAAACCGGAAGTTGGAAATACGGGGCGTTCACGTTGGTATATAATACGCTGGTGGCTTGGGCGATAGCGCTTGTCGTTTATCAAGTCGGCATTTTGTTTGTGTGACATGCGTTTTCAGAATGGTTAAATGCGCGGTGTTTCTACAAGTTTAGAAAAGTTGCAACGTTGATTCTTTCTGAACCCCTCTGTTTTTCCTGCGGAAAAACTTTCTCCTCTATTAACGCGCTTTGCGCGTGAACAGGGGAGAATATTGCGTGTTTGCCTAATTATAACAACACGCCTTGCCGCGCATTTTTTTGCGAGAATGAAGGCAGTTTTGAACAAAATGCGCAAGTTGTTCATTATATAAGCAAAAGCGTGAAAAAGAAGGTGCCTTATGTTTAATGAAACAGCCATAAAATATCTTTATAAGCACACGAAGCGGGCTGAGGGCGGCTTGCCGCAACGCTTGCTTGATGAAGTCGTCGAGAAATGCGCGCGGTTTCAGGTTTCATTCGACAATTGTTGCATGAAAATCGGAATGCTCGACGATGGCAATCCGTTCAAGCAAATCAGATTGTCGTGTATAAAAGGCATAGAAATTGTAGATAATGAAATTGCCGTGGTGATGAATGCCAGCATCATTTTTCTCGACAACACAGACGGTTCTATCAAGGTTAGCATCAAGAACGATCGCAAGTCTGTGTGGCGCAGGTTTTTTGATTGGTTGTCGCCTTGTAGGAAGCGGAGGGCGATGGCATCGTGTCCATAGGCAGCAAGTAATAGCGAAACAAGGATGGGGCGAGCGCCCCATCCTTGTTTCAATTTTGTCCTTTTATTGTCGGGATTTATTTCACTTTCGCACCGGCAACCACTTCGCCTTGCGGGCCTATCACGACAATGGAGCCGTCGGCATTTTCTGCCGAAAGTATCATGCCTTGCGATTCGATTCCTTTCAATTTCCGTGGTTCGAGGTTGGCAATGAAGCATACTTCTTTCCCGATCAAATCGTCGGGCGCATAGAATTTCGCGATGCCGGAAACGATGGTGCGTCCGCCCAATCCGTCGTCGATGTCGAGACGAAGCAATTTGTCGGCTTTCGGCACTTTTTGGCAGGCAGTCACTTTCCCGACACGGATGTCCAATTTCATGAAATCGTCGAAATTGATTGTCTCGGCAATCGGTTCCGGTTTGAAGTTTTTGATTCTGTTGGCTTCTTTTGTGTCGTGCAGTTTTTTGATTTGCGCGTCGATGACGGAATCCTCGATTTTCTCAAACAACAATTCGGCCGGAGCCAGCTGCATTCCGGCAGGAATTATGTCGATTGTGCCCAATTGGTTCCAATCGCATTTTTGCATTTTTAGCATGTCTCGGAGCTTCCGTGACATAAATGGCAGGAACGGTTCGAATGCGATGGCGAGGTTGGCCGTGATTTGGACGGCAATGTGCATGATTGTTTCCACGCGTTGCGGATCGGCTTTGACTGCTTTCCACGGCTCTGTGTCGGCAAGATACTTGTTTCCGATGCGGGCAAGGTTCATCGCTTCTTTCAAAGCGTCGCGGAAACGGAAATGCTCGATGTAGTTTTCAAGATTGTCTTTTACTTGGCTGAATTCGGCGAGAGTTGCGGTGTCGTATTCGGTAAGCGAGCCGAGAGCCGGCACGTGTCCGCCGTAGTATTTATGCGTCAAGACAAACGTGCGGTTGACGAAATTGCCTAAAATGGCGACTAATTCATTGTTGTTGCGTGCTTGGAAGTCTTTCCAAGTGAAGTCGTTGTCTTTTGTTTCAGGCGCATTGGCTGTCAGCACGTAGCGCAACACGTCTTGTTTTCCGGGCAATTCCCGCAAATATTCGTGAAGCCATACGGCCCAATTGCGCGAGGTGGATATTTTGTCGCCTTCGAGGTTCAGAAATTCGTTGGCCGGCACGTTTTCGGGCAGCTGGTAGCTACCTTCTGCCATTAGCATGGCCGGAAAGACAATGCAGTGGAACACGATATTGTCTTTCCCGATGAAATGGATGATGCGCGTGTCTTCGCTTTTCCAATATTTTTCCCATGTGTCGGGCAGTAATTCTTTCGTGTTGGAAATATAGCCGATAGGCGCGTCGAACCACACGTAAAGCACTTTGCCATCCGCGCCGTCGACCGGCACCGGCACGCCCCAATCCAAATCGCGGCTTACAGCGCGGGGTTGCAACCCCATGTCAAGCCAAGATTTGCATTGCCCGTAGACGTTCGGCTTCCATTCTTTATGTTCTTCGAGAATCCATTTTCTTAATGCCGGTTCCCATTTGTCGAGCGGCAAATACCAATGTTTTGTTTCTTTCAGAATCGGTTTGTTGCCGGTAATGGCAGAATGCGGATTGATAAGATCCGTGGCATTCAGCGATGTGCCGCAAGCTTCGCATTGGTCGCCATAGGCGCGATCGTTTCCGCAGTGCGGGCAAGTGCCGACGATATAGCGGTCGGCGAGAAATTGACGGGCTTCCTCGTCGTAGTATTGCATGGATGTTTTTTCGACAAATTCGCCCTTGTCGTATAGTTTGCGGAAAAAGTCGCTTGCTGTTTTTGTGTGTATTTCGCTTGTCGTGCGCGAATAAATGTCGAATGAGATGCCTAATTCTTCAAATGATTCTTTGATGATTTTATGATAGCGGTCGACAATGTCCTGCGGCGTTACTCCCTCTGCTTTTGCTTTGATGGTGATGGGCACTCCGTGTTCGTCGGACCCTCCAATCATGACAACATCTTCGCCTTTCAAGCGAAGGTAGCGCGTATAAATGTCGGCCGGCACGTATACGCCTGCGAGGTGGCCGATGTGGACAGGCCCGTTGGCGTAAGGCAAAGCCGTGGTGACTAATGTGCGTTTGAATTTTTTTTCCATGAATTTCGTGTTTTGCGCGTCGGGGATGCCGACGTTGTTTTTTCGTTATGCAAAATTACGACATGCCACGCAAATAAAAAAATCATGATACGGGGGAGTTTCATAAATTTGCGTTACATTTGTAAGCGATTATGAACATTATGGGAAACGATATGACAGCGGAATGTAGGCAAGCGGATAGCGTTGTCGTTATTCCTACTTATAACGAACGGGAAAATATAGAGAATATCATTGAGGCAGTGTTTGGATTGCCTCAAATGTTTGATATTTTGATTGTCGACGATGGCTCGCCCGACGGGACTGCCAATATCGTAAAGTCGTTGCAGCACCGATTCCCCGATCGCTTGCATTTGCTGGAACGGAGTGGGAAGCAAGGCCTCGGCACGGCATATATAGCAGGCTTCAAATGGTGCTTGCAGAGGAATTATCGATTTGTAATCGAAATGGATGCCGATTTTTCCCATCCGCCTGAAAAGTTGGTGGAACTGCGGGCTGCCTGCATGGCAGATGCAGACGTGGCAGTGGGGTCGCGTTACATTACGGGCGTGAATGTGGTGAATTGGCCGATGGGCAGAGTGATTATGTCGTATTATGCGTCGGCGTATGTGCGTCTGATTACCGGCATGAAGGTGCGCGACACAACGGCAGGCTTCGTATGCTACCGGCGGGAAGTGCTTGAAGCAATCGATTTGGACAATATACGGTTTAAGGGCTATGCTTTTCAGATAGAAATGAAATTCACAGCGTATAAGATGGGATATCGGATAAAGGAGGTTCCCATCGTATTTGTCAATAGGGTTTTGGGAACAAGCAAAATGAATTCGAGCATTTTTGGTGAAGCAGTGTTTGGCGTGCTGCAATTGCGGCTGCGGAGTTGGTTCAAAAAATATAACAAGGCAAATCGCGAAAAATGACGAAACGAATCATTTTTAATGGCGATATCGCCAATGAGGGCAAATGTTTTCGTGGCTATATCGTGATAAATGACGAATTTATAGAAACAGTTGCGGAAGGAGAACCTTCGGCCGCGCTTCTCTCGGAGTGTGACGAGCGGAACGATGTCGATGGCGCATTGGTTATGCCGGGCGTGATCGACGATCAGGTGCATTTCCGCGATCCCGGCTTGACGTGGAAAGCCGATTTGGCAACAGAATCGGCAGCTGCCGTGGCCGGTGGCGTCACGTCGTTTATGGATATGCCAAACACCAAACCTCCCACAGTTTCTTTGGAAGCGTTGGAGGCAAAAAACCGCAGGGCATCGGAAGTTTCGGTGGCGAATTATGGCTTTTTTGTCGGGGCGACGAACGACAATATCAACACGTTGTTGTCTGTGGACTATCGTTATACGCCTGGAGTGAAAGTGTTTTTAGGCGCGTCGACGGGCAATATGCTTGTCAATGACCGCAACACGTTGAAAGCGATTTTTTCGAATGTGCCGGCCATCATTGCCATTCATTCGGAAGACGAAGCTTTGATCCGCCGCAATAAAGATTTTTATCAGAAAAAATATGGCGACAATTTGCCGGTGAACTACCATCCGTTGATACGAAGCACGGAAGTGTGCTACAAATCGACGGCCCGGGCAGTGGAGATGGCGCATAAGTATGGCACTTATTTGCATGTGTTGCATCTCTCGACTGCAAGGGAATTGGAATTGTTTGAAAATATCCCGTTGGAGCAGAAGCGCATCACGGCGGAAGCGTGCGTTCACCATTTGTGGTTTACCGATGGCGATTACGCGAAATATGGGAATTTGATAAAGTGGAATCCCGCAGTTAAAACATGGGAGGACCGTGCGGCATTGCGAGCAGCGTTGACAAGCGGGTATGTCGATATTGTGGCTACCGACCATGCGCCGCATTTGCTGTCGGAGAAACAAGGCAATTGCTTGACAGCTGCTTCCGGCGGGCCGCTTGTGCAACATTCGTTGCAAGCGATGCTTGAATTGGAGCGCAGGAATGTGTTCGCTTTGGACACGGTGGTGGAGAAGATGTGCCATGCGCCGGCAACGCTTTATGGAATCGTGAAGCGAGGCTTTTTGCGTGCAGGCTATTATGCCGACGTTGTGGTTGTGGATCGCAATATGCCGTTTACGGTGCGGACGGAAAATATATTGTCGAAATGCGGATGGTCGCCGTTTGAAGGCGTCACGTTCCACGACACGGTTCGGCAAACGTATGTCAATGGGCATTTGGCTTTCGACCAAGGTGTTGTCAACAGAGATGTCAGAGGCAGCCGTTTGCGGTATGACAAAATAATAAAACGATAATAATTTTATATATGAATGCAGAATATCCCAAAGGATTGACAAGTCAAGAAGTGTTGGAAAGCCGGCACAAACACGGCGCGAATATATTGACGCCTCCGGCAAAAACTCCGATTTGGAAACAATTTATAGAGAAATTCAACGAACCATTGATAAAAATACTTTTGGTGGCGTTGTGTTTATCGGTTGGCATTGCGGCGTATGAAGTTTTTGGCCTGCAAGAGGGGGCCAGTGCTTTCCTCGAGCCGGTCGGGATATTTGTCGCGATAGTTTTGGCGACGGTTATCGGCTTTGTCCTCGAACTGAATGCCAACAAGAAGTTTGAAATGCTGAATCAAGTGAACGACGATGTCCTTGTGACAGTCGTGCGTGACGGCAATGTGACGCAGGTGGCGCGGAAAGATATTGTCGTGGGCGATATCGTCGTGCTCGGCACCGGCGACGAAATACCGGCCGATGGCACGCTTGTCGACACCGTGTCGTTGAGCGTGAACGAAAGCACATTGACAGGCGAACCGGTAATAAAAAAGACGCATATAGAGTCGGAATTTAAAAAAGATGCAACCTATCCATCCAATATGGCTTTGCGCGGAACAACCGTGACGGAAGGCCACGGCGTGATGCGTGTGGACGCAGTGGGCGACGCCACGGAATACGGGAAAGTGTATGAAGCGGCACAAATCGACACCGGCGTCAAAACCCCGTTGACGCTTCAATTCGAACGGTTGGGACGGCTGATTTCTTACGCAAGTTATGCCATAGGCACTTTGATTGTAGTCGGACGATTGTTGATGTTCGACTATGGCGCGGAGTTTTCTCCGGTTCATTTCGTGGATTATTTGCTGACTACAATCATGCTGGCTGTCACTTTGATTGTGGTGTCGGTGCCGGAAGGTTTGCCGATGAGCGTCACGTTGAGTTTGGCATTGAGCATGCGCCGCATGTTGGAGACAAACAACCTTGTGCGCAAAATGCACGCTTGCGAGACAATGGGCGCGACCACTGTGATATGCACGGACAAAACCGGCACGCTGACACAGAACCAAATGCGTATCTATCAGACTAATTTCGACTGTTTGGGGACGGAACAGAAATTGAAGCAAGGCGAACCGGAATCGATGCTGTTGGCTGAAGCATTGTCGGTCAATTCGACTGCATTTCTCGATCGCGGCGGGGATGCCGCGAAGGTGCTTGGCAACCCGACGGAAGGCGCGTTGCTGCTTTGGCTTGACGATCAAGGCATCGACTATCTGCCATTGCGTGAAGGCGCGCAGGTGGTAGAACAATTGCCGTTCTCGACCATGCGCAAATTCATGGCAACCGTTGTTGCCAGCAGCGTGGAGAAAGGCAGCCGGATTGTGTACGTGAAAGGTGCGCCGGAAATTGTGATTGACCGTTGCTGCAATTTTGCAGCAGGCACTACAAAAGAAGGATTGAAAGCGCAATTGCTGGAATACCAGCAGAAGGCGATGCGAACGCTCGGTTTTGCTTATCAGATTTTGAAAGAAGGACAGACGGTGGTCGATGGCGACGCGCTCAATGCCGACAATCTGACTTTTATGGGCATAGTTGCAATTTCCGATCCTGTCAGGACGGATGTGCCGGCAGCCGTGAAAGAATGTATTGACGCAGGGATCAAGATAAAAATCGTGACCGGCGACACGCCGGGAACGGCAAAAGAAATCGGACGCCAAATCGGATTGTGGGACGATGCGACGGATACGGACAAAAACATCATTACCGGTCCTGATTTCGCAGCTCTCGACGATGCGGAAGCGGCAAAAGCGGCAGAAGCGATTAAAATCATGTCGCGGGCTCGGCCTACCGACAAATCTCGCTTGGTGTCGTTGTTGCAAAAGCAGGATGAAGTCGTGGCCGTGACGGGCGACGGAACCAACGATGCGCCGGCATTGAATGCCGCGCAAGTCGGACTTTCGATGGGCGACGGCACATCGGTGGCGAAAGAAGCAAGCGACATTACGATTATGGACAATTCGTTTGCAAGCATCACGCGTGCCGTGATGTGGGGACGTTCGCTGTATCAAAATATCCAACGTTTCATTTTGTTCCAATTGACGGTGAATTTGGTGGCCTGCTTGATTGTGCTGATTGGCGCGTTCACGGGGCAAGAGTCGCCGCTGACAGTCACGCAGATGCTTTGGGTCAATCTGATAATGGATTCTTTTGCGGCGCTTTCGTTGGCATCGTTGCCGCCGAATGAAGCGGTCATGAAAAACAAACCGCGCCGGTTGACGGATTTCATTATCAATAAGCAAATGAAATGGTTTATCATCGGAGTGAGCGCGGTGTTTGTTTTCGTGCTGTTTGGCTTGATGCAATATTTGCGGCATACGAATTTGCCGCTGTCGGAATTTTCGCTGTCAACGTATTTTTCCGGTTATTTCAATTTTGAAAAGGGAGCGTCGATGGGCACTTACAATCTGACGGTGTTTTTCACGTTCTTCGTGTTCTTGCAATTCTGGAATTTGTTTAATGCCAAAACTTTTGAAAGCAATTATTCCGGATTCAGCCGGATGCGCGAAAGCAAAGTGTTTTTCCTTACGGTTTTGACAATTTTGGCAGGACAAGTGCTGATTGTCAATTATGGCGGAGAAATGTTCAACGTGGTGCCGTTGACATCGACGGATTGGCTTATTCTTTTCGTCGCTTCGTCGGTCGTGTTTTGGATTGGCGAATTGGTGCATCTTGTTTTGAGGCGAATGAAAAAGGAAAAATTGGGATAAATAATGGGATTGGTATATAATCATAAGAACAAACTCGACTTGATTGTCCTTTCTGAGGAGAAATTAGAGAAAAACGAAGGCGAATTGTGTAGTTTTGTGGTGTTGCCCGACGAGGAAGAACAACAACCGCAGGAGGATGGCAATCAAGTCGGCGAATTGCCGTCAGATGGCAACGCGTAGGGTGAAATCGCTGACGCGCACGATATAGATGCCGGAAGTGAGGATTTGGAGTTCGTAAGTTCCTGCCGATATGGTTGCTTTCGAAATGGTTTGCCCGAGAATCGACATGACTACGACGTCTATTTGTTCCGGCGTTTTCACGATGAGCGTGGACGGGCGCGTGTAGACTTCGATGCCGCCTGTTTTTTGCGGCTTGTTGACGAGCCGTGCAGCGACAGTGGTTGCTTCTTTCCATGCGTAGCGGCTTTGCGCTTCTGCCGGCAGACATGTGGCGGCAAGGCATAAGGCTAATATGGCTAAAAAGCGGTTCACTGTATCTTGAATTTCTGCAAACTTACAGAAAATCTCTGGAATATCCGCCGAATTGCAGCAGATTAACGCAACAGGATTTGATAATTAGGGAGTTAGAAGAAAAACGCAGAAGTTGGACAGACAGTTGAAAACCGTCTTAAAGCAGATTAAAGCAAAAGAACGGTTTCCTATTCGTTACCCGATGAAAGTGCAGATTTAACAGTCACCGTTCTGTTTGCCGCGCTCTGCGTAGGTTTGCTTGTTAAGGTTTAACTCGTTGATTTATAGCTTTGCAACCAAAAAGAACGAGTATGACAAGAAGCACATTTCGCGTGCTGTTCTTTGCGAACGGCAGCAAGGAGAAGAACGGAATTGTCCCCATCATGGGACGGGTTACAATCAACGGAACAGTGGCGCAGTTCAGCTCAAAGGAGCTTTGGACGCAAAGGGAAACCGTGCCAAAGGCAAAAGCGTGGAGGCAAGGGAAACGAACCTTGCGCTTGATAACATTAAGGCGCAAATCATCAAGCACCCACCACTGCCCAATACTACCGTGACCTGAAACGGCAGACGGGAGTGCTTGAAGCCAATGTCCGGCAATTGCAGACCGAACAGCGGCAGGCAGAGCAACAGCTTGACGAGGTAAGGCAGGAAGTCAAGTCGGAGAAACTGGAAGTAGCCAAGACAGAAGCGAAAGCCGCATTCGTGGCAAAGGTCGGTTCTCTTTTCGGTGGTGGTAAGTTGAAAGAGTTTGAACATAGAAATGAAGATTTGCAAAAACGCATACAGGAACTTGAAGAAGAAGCCATACAACGAGAGAAACAACATAGCAAGCAGATACAGGAAATGAAGAATGCTTACGAACGACAATACCGCAAATTGTCGGAATTTACGGATTTTGTCAAACGCTACTTCCCTTATGTGGAAAAGCTGATGCCTACTATCAAGTTTTTGCGTGATACTCTGAATTTTGGCGATGGGCTAATCAAAAAGCTGTGCATGTTCAAGGATGTCACCATTAAAGGCGAACTCTATTCTACAGAGTTCCGACAGCACTTTAAGACTGATGGCTCAGTTTGTTCACTTATAGAAACCTCAGATGGAAAATTTGACCTCAAAATAGATGGCGTTTCACATGTAAGTTGGTTCAGACGCAAGAAATACGAGTTTATGAAAGCATTGGGATTACCGAAACAGGAACAACAGAGTAAAAAACTATAATTCAGGAAAAGCCTTAATAATCATATTTATTAGGCAGATTATTATGACTTTATATTACTTTTGTATCTGAAAGATTGATTTTACTTAGAGATATTTATATTTTGTCTACTTTAAACATAAAAGAAATAACATGAACTATCTTATTGGGAAACAAAAAATATATGAAAGTGCCTTCTATCCTTACGGTGATGGTATAATTACTCTTCCTCATCGTATACGAGCATATATAGATTCAAGTTCTGATGAGTTCAGTCACTTGACTATAGAAAATAAATTATGTGATTTAGGTTTTGCTGTAACAAGAGGTATAAATTTATATACAGAAATTAAGAAGGATATAAGTGAACATGCAAAAGACGTTCAATATCGAAGTTATGAAGATAATATAAAGAGCTCGTTGTTTTCTTATATAGATTATTTGAGAGAAACGGAAACTCTTTTAACGGAAACCCTTTTAGAGCAGAAAGATATTGATTTAATGCAGCTTGTAGATTTATTGGTTGAAGAAATTTTACTTCGTTATAACGAATATCCGGATGTAAATTCTAACGAATATACTATAATCTTTAGAAGTATTCCATTAGATTATACCGCAATAATAAATCGTTTTAATATAAAGTCCTCAGAAGAAAAACAATCATGTCATAATTATTTATTGACAGCCCAAGAATCAATAAGCAAGGCTGTTATGAACAAGGACTATGTTCTATATCTAAATCGTTGGAAAGAATTATTGCCCAAGTTATCTGGGTATGACCTTTATTTTGCGGATGATTTGGTGTTTCCTGGTGATGAAGAATACGTGTATGCGTATAATGAAAAACAAAAAGATAACCCCACTAGACAGTTGGTTTTATGTGTTCCTCCTGAGCCATGGAGTGGAAATATCCTTAATTCCAAACTTGTAATCCTTTCTTTGAATCCTGGATATGTAGAGCACCTGAATAAGAATCTTGCAAATATGTTCAAACCTCAGATGGCTGAAGAAATCATGGAGGACAAAAGAAAGGTTTTGTCAATGGAAGGAACTAAATTTGACTATTACGAGCCAACAAGAATATTGGGTGACTATTATTGGAGAAAGAAAATACTTCCTTTAGGAACAGCCGTATATGGAGAACAGGAAAAGGAAAATATTTTTAATCATGTTTCCTTATGTCAGTATTTTGCTTACACTTCGCTGGTATCTCCAGCTATTAAGAATTTATTTCCATCTCAGAAATTTACAAAAATGGTGTTGCTCTATTTGGCTACCTCTGCAAAAGAAGTAAAGTTTCTTGTGATGAGGCACGAAGCCCAATGGAAAACATTAATGGGAGAAGGTCTATGGAATTATTTATATGATAACAATAGACTGCTGGTTAGTAAAAATTATGCTAATCAATCCCTTACGGAGAAGAACATCGGCATTGAAAATTATAGGATTATTGTTGAACACTTAAGGAATAATTAAATGAATCACTTAAAAAGATTACAAAATGCTCTTGAACGGTTTGCTCCAGCTAATACTGTTAGTGGACTGACAAAGCAATTTGAGGACATTGCCCAAATTGTATTTAATGGACGTTATGTCGTAAATGGAGAATACGAGATATATCCAATTGATATTGAGTTCTATTTTCATGATGAAGAGAATAAAAGTATAATTGAACCTCAAATGTACCATGTAGGAGATGTTCCCTATTTCCCGGTAGGAGCGATTTGTCCCAATAGGTCTGGTGTTGACATGACTTTTGAGCGTGAAGGAAAATATCGTGCATCATTTCTTATTCGAGGGTATACTTATAAATCCTTGGTTAATAATGATGAAAAGACTTTTACAAATAAGGCTTCTCAAAAATTGAAAGAAGGAGAAATAGATAAATTCAAGCCACAATATTTATGGGAAGATTTGTTTGGTAATGCCTCAATTTTCGAGAAAGGGTTGTCTATTGTCTGGATGGATAATGAAGATTTTAATAAAGTTCGTATTATGTCTTCCGCCAGAATAAATGTAAAAAAAATAAAAGGGGAAGCAACTGACCGTATGTGGCGTTTTACTAATCTTGACGCAGATCAGCAATGAAAATCTTAAAATCAACTATGGACTATGTGTTTTTTTCGGAGAATCTGAAAAGATATTATCCGAAAGTGTACAATGAATTGACTGAAATATTGTCAAAGCATGATGTGCATTACGGCGTATTGAAAGGAACAGCCGATTATTGGTGTAGAGATTATATGCCAGTACAAGTAGATGGTAATTCTTTTGTTCAGTTTAAATATCATCCTGACTATCTGGAAGGACTTCGCGATTATGAAACATCAACAGAAACTTCCATTAAGCTGGCTAAAACGATATTACCAAGTTCTTCAATATGTGTTTCTCCCATTGTAGCAGACGGTGGTAACTTTACCTTTGGAAGCATAAAAAAAGGTAGAGGATACACCGCTGTTGTTATAATGACGGAGAAAATATTTATTGAGAACCCTGATATGGATAGAAAATATCTTGTTTCTCTAATGGAAAAGTTATTTCCAAATCATAAGTTCTTATTTTTGCCTTGGGATAGAAGTGACGTTTGTGGTCATACAGATGGAATTTTACATGCTGTTGGCAGTAATAAAGTACTAGTGAATCTGAAAGTTTACCCTGATGATATTGCCGCTAAGATGAGAAGTCGATTAGAATCATACTTTAAAGTCATCGATTTAGAGCTAAGTGATTATCATAATATGAGTTGGGCTTATATAAATATGATTCATACTCAAAATGTAATAATTGTCCCAGGTGTAGGACGTTCTACAGATGAAGAAGCTTTGAAACATATAAAAAAACTGTTTCCAGAGTATGATGGTAGAATTTATCAGGTGCAGATGCAATCTATAGTTAAAAGAGGGGGAGGAGCTTTAAATTGCCTTTCATGGTCTTTTACTATATAAGCAAACTGAAATAATGCGCTAAAATAAGTTTCTCATATCTCTATTTTTTTCTAAATTTGCAAAAGGAAAAGAGTTACTTGAAAAGTAATATAACGCAGACCACAGCAATTGGGACGGTTGCCAAATCGTTACCCCAAAACAAGGTAATTCTTCTAACTCATTTAATTTCAAATAGCTATATTCCTTATACAGATTTACGAAAAATCTATGGAATTTGCGAATAATTTTTAATGCATATGAAGGAATGGCGGCTATGCTTTGGCTTCGCGTGTGGGGATTTTTTTATTAATTGGCGGATTCAATTCATTGCACGATAGCGAATTATGTGAATATAGCTGAAATGTGGCAGAATTGTTTTGATAATTGAGAAATAGTGGTTAATTTTGCAGTCCGAAAAGTGGAATAGAAACGAAAAAACATATTTGCGATGAAAAGAACATACCAACCTTCGAACAGAAAGAGAGTGAACAAACACGGCTTCCGTTTAAGAATGTCGACTGCCAATGGCCGCAAGGTGCTTGCGCGTCGTCGTGCAAAAGGCCGCTTGCGCTTGACTGTTTCTGATTCGATGGCAAGCAAGTAAGGATTTTGACGCCTTCGCGCGTTCGAAATAGGCCGTTGTCGCTTGGAGTGGCAACGGTTTTTGTGTGCCGTTTTGTGTCGGTATTGCCATGTTGCATGTCGAAGCAAATAAATGTATCGTTTTAGCAAGATAGGATGCGTTTTGGCAAAACAAATTCAAGCAAGCTTGTTTGTTTTGCACTCAACTTTCAGAATCTTTGGATAAGACAGGATGCGTTTCGGCAAAAGAAAAATGAATAAATTCTTTTTCTTTTGCACTCAACTTTCACTATCTTTGTCGGTAAATGGGGAATTAGAATGGATGACAATAAACCTGAAATCGAGAAAAACTGGTATGTGATTCGAGTCACCTACAATCGGGAAATGAAGGTGAAAGCCGAATTGGATTCTTTGGGCGTGGAGAATTTTGTGCCAATGGCTTATCGCGTGGTGATGCGTGGCGATCGTAGAGTGCGCGTGTTGCAGCCGGCTGTCCACAATTTGATATTTATCCGCATGACGCGCGAAGAAATGAAAAATTATAAAATGACGACGCGTTTGCCCATCCGCTACATGATGAATGCAGAAAAGAATGTCCCGCTTGTCGTGCCCGAATGGCAGATGCGCAATTTCATAGCCGTTTCCGGAACAAACGATGAACAGTTGGTCTATTTGGATCCGCAAGAGATAGGATTGCACAAGGGTGATCGTGTACGAGTGACGGGCGGAATTTTTTGCGGTTTGGAGGGGACGTTTATGCGCGTGAGAGGCGATCGCCGCATCGTGGTCAGCATCCCGGGCGTCATTGCGGTGGCTACGGCTTTCATTCATCCGTCGCTAATTGAGAAGTTGCCGAATGTGAATTAGTTTGATTATAAGATAAAGCAAACGGGGATGCGCCAACCGGCGCATCCCCGCTTTGTATCAGGAAGGATATGTCTGCCCGTTATTCGATGTGGATGGAAATGCCTTTGGGGCTTTCGTTGTTGGCGCGGTCGAGCACGGTGACTACATAGGTTGTACCGCTTTTCGGAGTGCTTGGCAACGTGAATTCCGGTACATAGGTGACGGCCTCGATAGCTTCCGGTTTGTCGAGATTGACGGCTTCTCCCTTGTTGAAGCGGTAGACCACATAGGCGCGAGCTTGCTGCATGACGTCGGGCGTTGCCGGCGCTGTCCATGTCAGCTTGTTGCCTTCGCGACGCAGGTTGGTCGCTTCGTCGGGGATGGTGGAGTCGATCCACGGATAAGTTGGCACCAATGCGATGGTCGATTGCTGGTTGCGAGCCAAAGAGTCGGCTACGCCTTTGTAGTTGGCCGTGACGGAATAGCCGGGCCACCAGCAATTGCCTTGGATGTTGGGCAGTTCGCGCGTGAGGCGAATTTTGTGGTCAAGTTGCGTGGGATTTTTCGACGGCGGAAGGTCGGGCATGTCCATTGTTTTTTTCACATCTTGTCCGATATACATGTGCCGCCCATTGGCGTTGTCGTTCCACCAGTAGGCGAGTTTTTCGGATGAGGCAATTTTCTTTTCCAATTCCCAATAAAGTTGCGGAAGCATGTAGTCTACCCATCCTTTTTCAGTCCAAAGAAGCACATCTGCATAGAGCGCGTCGTAGTTTTGCAAGCCTTTTGTGTCGCTTCCGCGCGGATCGGTTTCTTTATTGCGCCAAATGCCAAACGGGCTGATGCCAAGTCTTACCCACGGCTTTGTGTCGACAATGACATTGTGCAACCCCTCGATCAGCAAATCGACATTGTGGCGTCGCCAATCGCCGCGCGACATGCCGTTGCCGTATTTGGCGAAAGAAGCATCGTCGGGGAAGTCTATTCCTGCAACGGGATAGGGGTAGAAATAGTCGTCCATGTGGATGGCATCGACATCGTAGCGGGTGATGATATCTTTCACGACAGCTTCGATAAATTCACGATTTTCTTGCAATCCGGGATCGAAATAGAGTTTCCCGTCGTACGTGACGAAGCGTTCGGGATGTTTATGGTATATGTGGTTCGACGGAAGTTTTTCGTTTTTGGAAGTGGTGACGCGATAGGGGTTGAGCCAAGCGTGAAGTTCCATGCCGCGTGCATGTGACTCGTCGATCATGAATTGAAGCGGATCCCATGTGGGCGATGGCGCTTTTCCGGCTGTTCCGCTAAGGAAGCGGCTCCATGGCTCGAGATCGGAGGGATAGAACGCATCGGCGCTTGGGCGCACTTGGAACAGGATGGCGTTGCAACCGGCAGCTTGGAGCTTGTCGAGCTGATCGCGCAAATATTTTTGCGTTTCGGCCGGCGTCATTTTCGCGTATTGCGATTGATGGACAGTGTGGAGCCATGCTCCACGAAATTCTCGTTTCGGGTTGGCAGCGAAGCCCTGCGGCAAACATAGGCAAAGTGCCAAAGCTGATGTGATTAGAAATTTCTTCATGTCTTTGTTTCTAATGGTTAATAGGGGGTTTGTTTCTTCTGCTAAGGTAAGGGAAAGGCGCGGATTGAACAAAAAAAATAGTCAAAAATGCGAAATTCTTGGTTGAAGCGGCTATGCGGTAATTGTGGACGGATAAAAAACATTAACTTTGTATAAGTTAAGCTGCACCTCGGCATAACCGCTCAAACGGGTTTGGCGCTTCTGCGCTCGGTTTGCATTAACTTTGTATATATCAAAATGATAAATAGAATACAGAAATATTTGATTTCGGCAATTGTTTCAGTCGGCATATTAGCCGGCTGTGCACCGGAGCCTAACCGCCTCGCGACCGGTTACGGCGATGTGGACATTACGTTGGCAGTCGACACTACGGTTGTGCCGGTGGCCGGCGCGTCGATGTTGCAGTTTGCGGCACCGGCTTTGAATAGCGTAGAATTGCAAGCTGTCAATGAGTCGACGGGTTATTCAAAAAAGTGGACATCGCTTGATGAATATCTTTCCGGCGTACAGAAATTGCCTGTGGGCGATTATGTGTTTTCTTCCTCTTTCGGCGATGTCGCGACAGAAGGGTTTGTCGCTCCGGCATTTTACGGAGAAAGCCGTGAATCGGTAACGGAAGAGGCTCATACAGAAGTTGCGCTTGTTTGCGCGTTGGCTCATTCGTTTTTTTCCATCGATTGTGCCGGTGTTGCCGATTTCGTGTCGGACTTGGCGATAAGAGTAAAGTCGGAATCAGGCACTTATGTGACTTTGGCAAAAGATGAAAGCAAGGTGGCATGTGTCGTTCCCGGGCAAGTAGGCGGAGAACTTATTTTGTCGGACGCGACGGGTCGAAGTGTCGCGTTGCGGCCGTTTGCCATAGAAAATGCAAAAGCCGGCGAACATTATGAATTTCGAGTGTCGGCCGATGCAACGGAACGAAAATTGAGCATTGTCTATGACGAAGCGACAATGGTTTCTCCGTATGAGTTGATCGTCGACGATGCTTTGTTTTCCACATCTGCTCCTTCGATTCGGCCGTATGGATTTGATGCCGACGGCGTGTTGACGATATTTGAGGAGGACCGTGTGGCAGAGGGCGCAGGGTGCGAGGTGGAAGTGCCGGGAGGATTGAAGAATTTGTATTTGACCGTAGTTTCTGAATTTTATTCCGACAATCCGTGGCAAAAAGAGACAGATATTGCCGGAATGTCAGCTGCCGCATTGGCAAATGGAGGAATTGCAGCGGAAGGCAACGAGTCCGGGTCGCAATCGGTGAAGTTGGATTTCTCGGAATTGGTGTCGCATTTGCCATCGGCAGGGTTTGAAGAGGCGGTGCATACGATTATAGTGCAAGCGAAAGATGCAGCCGGCAGAGTGTCGGAAGCTCCGGCGGTGTTGAAAATCGTTTCCCGTCCAGTGTCTATTGCGCTCGGTTTGCCGTCGGCTGTCGCCATGTCGGCCAATGAAGCAACGTTTGAGTTTGAATATAATGGCTCGAATCCAACCGGCAATTTGGCATTTCAATATAAAAAGAATACAGAAGCAGAGTGGACCACGGCAGCCGAGAAGGCAATAGAAGAATTAGACTTTGGACGATATCGCGCAATTGTGGCTATCCCGCAAGGAGCTGAGCGACTAGATTTTAGAATATGTTATAAAGATGGCGTGAGATATTCCAATGTGGTATCGCTCAATCGGATTGTCCCCAATTTCGAAATTGTTTGCAATTCTGAAAATATTTGGCCGTCGCAAGCCGATATCATTGTGGAGAGCGAGAATGTTGCCGATTTGGTGACTTATTTGACGGTGCTTGTGCGCGAAGCAGGGGGCAATTGGCATCCTGCCGTAGAGGACCGCGATGCAAAGGAAGGAAGAATCACTGTGTCGACGCTGATGCCTGAAACCGATTACGAAATAATGATTGTGGCCGCCGACGAGACAAGGGAACTGAGCATAAGAACGGAAGCGGCGCTTGAATTGCCAAACGCAGATTTTGAAGAATGGGAAATGACCATTTCGATGAAAGGCGTGAATTGTGGTGGAAAATATTCGAATCTGGCAAGCTGGATGCCAATCTACAATAAGGCGAATATCGAAGTGAAAGAGCCGAAAGGCTGGGCGAGTGTTAATGGAAAAACATGTTCGTCGTCGGCTACGACTTCAAACACATGGTTCCAAGTGCCGACTACGGAATTGATTGGCAAAGCCTATTCGGGGCAATATGCCGTGAAATTGCGTAATGCGGCATGGGACATGCATGGAGTGGAACCGCCACGCGATGCGCGCACGGATCGCGAATATTTTAGTTCGAATGTGCCCGACATTGCGCATCGTTCGGCGGGAAAATTGTTTTTGGGCAGTTATTCTTGTGATGCCGACGGGAACGAAACTTATACGGAAGGTATTGAATTCGCGTCGCGCCCGACGGCATTGAGCGGAATGTATGCTTATGTTCAGGATGTGCACGACTCGAACGAGACAGGGCTTGTCGTGATTCGGATTTTAAACGATGAAAACGGGAAGGTGACGGAAATTGGCCGCGGTGAGCGCAGGTTGTCGCCATCGACATCATACACGCGATTTGTCGTGCCGATAGAATATTCGGTGCGCGATATGCGGGCTACCAAGCTGCAACTGATGATTTGTTCGTCGAATTATGCTTCCTATTCGCAGGCAGACGAAACGCGCAATATTCGCACGACCGACTATTTGGAGAAGGGAGTTTCTACCGGAGCGGAATTGACGATTGATGCGCTTTCTTTGCTGTATGAATAGGGCTACAAGGAGTTTTTGCGCTGTATTTCTTTTAGGGCGCGGCTGAGTTGGTCGGGGCAAGAGGTCGGTTTCGATCCGCAACGGATGCCTTGCAGCTTTTCGATGACTTCGCCGATTGGCATGTCGCGGACGAGCGAACAAATTCCTTGGAGGTTGCCATTGCATCCTCCGTAGAACTGAATGCCTTTGATTTTATCGTTTTCTATTTCAATGTCAAATGCTTGGCAGCATGTGCCTTCTGTGCGATAGGTGTATTTCATATTATGGTTGCGTGCGTGAAAAAAAAGAAAGAAAGTCGGGAACTTTTGGCAGGATGCAAAAACTCTGCTTGAAAAGTTCCCGAGCGTTTTTTGGGATATGCTGATGCTTAGAACGGCAGATCGTCGGAATCCGAACTTTGCGTGAAGTCGGGCACGGCGGCCGGAGCTGCCGGTTGCGCTGCCGGTTGCGGCGCAGCAGCCGGTTGTTGTGTAGCATCGATTTTTTCTGCTTTCCATCCACGGATGTTCGTGTACCAACGGCCATTGTATTCGCGGCTTTCGATGTCGAAATTGAGCCGTATGCGGTCGTTAAGGGTCAATGGAAATTGGTCGACGCGGTCGCCGAAAAAGTCGAAATGTATTTTTCTTGGATAAGCATCTTCTGTTTCGAGCACGTATTCTTGTTTTTTCCATTGGTTTCCT
This sequence comes from uncultured Porphyromonadaceae bacterium, assembly GCA_900541555.1. Classification (GTDB taxonomy): domain Bacteria; phylum Bacteroidota; class Bacteroidia; order Bacteroidales; family Muribaculaceae; genus Limisoma; species Limisoma intestinavium. The sequence goes on from UQKE01000017.1 coordinate 22,013, forward strand.
GCTTGCGATGTCCCGCTTTGGGGAGGCAGTACTTGAATGATTTTTCCGATTACTTCCATATTCTGAGATTAATTATTTTCGTTACAAACTTACGCAATTTTTTTCTTTTGCGATTGAATTTTTCAGATGTTATTCGGCATGTGCAAGCAGTTTGAAAAATTCGTCGCGATATTCGGCCTTTTCAAACAATCCCGAATATTCAATAGTTGCCGTTTCTGAATTTTCCTTTTCGACGCCTCTCATTCTCATGCACATGTGGGCGGCTTTGCAACACACGATAACCCCTTGTTTGGACAATTCTTTCGCGAGGAGGTCGCATATTTGTTTCGTAAAACGTTCTTGCACTTGCAATCGCCGCGCGTAGACTTCCACGATTCTGGCAATTTTGCTAAGCCCGACAATTGAACCGTCGGGGATATAGCCGATGGAGACTGTGCCAAAAAAAGGAAGGATATGGTGTTCGCAAAGCGAATAAAATTCAATGTTTTTTACGATGACCATGCGCGATCCGGCATATTCGAAAATGGCTGAATGCACTATTTCTTCCGGATTTTTTCGATAGCCGGAAGTCAGGTAGGCCAACGCTTTTGCGGCTCTCATCGGTGTTTTTTTCAGCCCGTCGCGTTCGGGGTCTTCGCCTACAAGCGTGAGAATTGCTTTATAGTGGGAAGCTATTTGTTCGACTGTTTCTCTGTCTAATCCGTCGATTTTATTGTTTTCTTTCATTTTTTATTCCAAGTGGTTGATGCGGTCTCTGACGATTCGCATTTCGTTTGCCAATGACGGAAAGGCTTTTTTTAGTTGCGTCAAAGCTTCCATGGCTTCTTCTTGTGTCAGAAAATCGCCAATGCGGAGACGCCAATAGGGAGCGTTGTATGCGAGATATTGCTTGTATTCCGGAAATGCGTCGGAAATGTTGTTTGCGATGCTTTGCGCGCGTGCTTTGGCTGTGCGTTGATTGCTGTCGGTGTATGCTTGTATGCGATAGCCTGCGCGATGAACAAGCCGTTTTTCTCTTGCTTGTTCGTTGTCGTAGGGGTTAAGCGAACTTCTGTCGTCGGCGACAGTGTCTTGGCGCGCAATGTCGATGATTGCATAGTTTGCGTCAATGCTGATATTTCCGTTTGAGCGCGTTTCGATGGAATCGACTATGCAACGCGGTTCTTCCGGTTCTGCGGCAGTGATGCCGATTGCCGGAAAGGCAAACATGACGGTTGTCAAAAACGTGCGTATGCTCATAGCGTCTGATGTTAAGCAAATAGACTACAAATGTAATAAAAATGGATTACAATTTGTAGTCTATGTGATATTTATGGGTTAGGCGTTTTGCTTAAAACGCGTCGACAATGCCCATGAATGATTCTGCTTCGAGAGCGGCTCCGCCGATCAATCCGCCGTCGACATTCGGTTTTGCAAACAATTCTTTTGCGTTCGACGGCTTGCAGCTGCCACCGTAAAGAATCGATGTGTTTTCTGCCACGTCGGCACCGTATTTGTCGGCGATGGTTTTGCGAATGAATGCGTGGATTTCTTCTGCTTGGTCGGCAGTGGCGGTTTTGCCTGTTCCAATGGCCCAAACGGGTTCATACGCAAGAATGATTTTTGCGAAGTCTTCTGCAGAGAGTTCGAAAAGCGCTTCTTCGACTTGACGTTTCACTACATCGAAGTATGTTCCGTTTTCTCTTTCTTCGAGCACTTCGCCAATGCAGAAAATCGGAGTCAAGTTGTTTTCCAACGCCAATTTCACTTTTTCTTTGAGAATTTCGGAAGTTTCGTGATAGTATTGGCGGCGTTCGGAGTGACCGAGAATCACATATTTTGCGCCGGTCGAAGCTACCATGGCAGCCGATACCTCGCCTGTGTAGGCGCCTTTTGTCTTGTCGGCGCAGTTTTCTGCGCTCAACCCTAATTTGTTTTCGTCGATGACGGCTTTGATGGAAGCCAAATGTGTGAATGGCACACCTATGATGACGTCGCAGTTGGGTTTGCGGCTTTTCAAAGCTTCGTTTACTTCAGTTGCCAGCTTGACGCCTTCTTGCAGCGTCGTGTTCATTTTCCAGTTTCCTGCTACAATGTTTTTTCTCATCGTGTTAAAAGTATTTTGAGTTTGATAGTTTTCTTGCTGCAAAGTTACTTCTTTATTTTGATTCTTTTTCAACCTAAGGCCTAATTTAATCAGCAGCGGGGAGCGGTTGACGAGCAAAATGCCTGCCATTAGCAATAGGAAAGCGACGAAGGCGCTTATCAGCGTTTCTTTGTGGTTTTGTGAATTAAGGGCATCCAGGAGGTCGATTTTGCCATTGTCGATGTCGACATATTCCATGAATGCGCGGAAAGTGGATTTGTACGCGATAACGCCGTTTTCGAGCCACACAATGGCGGGATTGCCTCGGGCTATGGTTTTCAATTGGCTTTCGTCCATGCGATAGATGGGATAGTTTGGCATGGCCAATTCTTTCCAATTGTCGATTTCTCTTTCTTCCGAGCCGCTCAGGAATGTGAAAGATATGCCGCCGTCGGTCGACAGGTCGTTCAGGTCGTTGAGTTGGAAAGCTGTTAAAGCATTGATTTCGTCGATGTCGGGAACCAATACAAGCAGCGATTTTCCTTCGGTCGGGATGACGTTTTCTGCTATTTCATCGCCGTCGAATATGGCGATCGGCGTTGCTTCGCTCGTTGCTTTGGTTTTTTCTTGCACGACTTCTTTCCGCGCGACAAATGTCCACGACGAATCGGGCAGCGCGTCGATTGAAAAATCTCGAATGATGTCGCCCTTTTGGTAGGTGAAAATAAATTCAACGTCGGCAGCGTTGTCGTTTTCCGCGAGCATCGTTCCTAATTTGTAAGGGCGGAAGTCGATTAGTGGCTGTATGAAGATTCCATACGCGGCGATGAAAAATAGGAAAAGCGCCGGCATAAGAGCCGTGAGCCATTGCACGGCAGGTCCGTAGAAACTTCTCAGCTGGTTGTTTGTTCTCAGAAGGTATGCCAGAGCGGCCGTGATGAAGATGTTTTTCCAAAATGTCGCGCTGTTTGAGATTGTGATGGCGTCTCCGAAACATCCGCAATCGGTCACGGGATTTGCAATCATGATGTATGCGGAAAGCGGGAGCATGAATGCCATTCCGGCTAAAAGGAGGCCGACAATGGTGCGACGAAAAGAACCGATGAGCAGCAATACGCCGCAAACGAATTCATAGAGGGCAAGCGAGATAGCTGCAAATCCGGCGAATGGCTCGGCCCATGACCATCCGAAAGCTGTGATATAGTCGTTGATTTTGTATTCGGTGCCCCAAATGTCGATGCCTTTCGCGAATCCGGAAAAAATGAAAATTCCGCCGACGACAATGCGCAAGATTGCAATTGCCGTGCGTTTCAGATGATATGTTTCCGGTGTCGGGCTATTGGGCATAGGATAGTTTTATGAGGGCGAAAAGGGCATAGTTGATCATGTCCATGTAGTTGGCATCAATGCCTTCCGAAACAAGCGTTTTCCCGTCGTTGTCTTCAATTTGCTTGGTGCGTTGCAATTTTGAAAGAATCATGTCGGTGTAGGAACTGATGCGCATTAATCGCCATGCTTCGTCGTAGTCGTGGTTTTTGGCGAGCATCAGTTTCGTGGTTTGGTCGATAAACCGGTCGTATAGCCGGATAGCCTCTTCATTGGAAATGTCGACAGTGTCGCTCATGCCTAATTCCAATTGTATCAATCCGATGATTCCGTAGTTGACAATTCCTTTGAATTCAGGAAGTATACCTTCGTCGACCATTGCTTCTTTTTTTGTTTCGAGCGTGCGAATGCGGTTTGCTTTGATGAGAATCTGGTCGGTGACGGCTGTCGGCCGCAGAATCCGCCAAGAAGCGCCGTAGTCTTTTAATTTTTTGACGAATACTTCTTTGCATTCTGCAATCGCGTCATTGAATTCTTTTTCTGTATTGTGTTCGGCCATATTTTTTAATTGATTATTGTCGTGCTATTTGTTTGTTGATTGATTCGATGTAGTTGAGTATTTCGTCTCTTCCCGCCCCGTTGAGGCTTGAAGATACAAAGATTGGCGGCAATTCGTCCCATTGTTTGAGCAGTTCGCTTTTGTAGGCTTCCACCATCTTTGTTCCGACGGTTGCTTTTAATTTGTCGGCTTTTGTGAATATGATGCTGAAAGGGACGGCATGCATTCCGAGCCATGTGATGAATTCGAGATCGTTTTTTTGGGGCGCGTGGCGAATGTCGATTAAAACAAAAAGATTCGTCATTTGCTTTCTTTTCAAGACATAGGATTCAATCATTTTTTGCAATGCCTCCCTGTCTTTTTTGCTTCGTTGCGCATATCCGTATCCGGGGAGATCGACGATGTGCCAACTGTCGTTGATGAGGAAATGATTGATGAGCATGGTTTTCCCGGGCGTGGCAGAAGTCATTGCCAATTTTTTGTTTTGAGCCAACATGTTGATTAGCGACGATTTGCCCACATTGGAGCGCCCGATAAATGCATATTCGGGGAGATTGCTGTCGGGACATTTGTCGACTGTCGAATTGCTGATAAGAAATTTTGCGCTTCGGATTATCATTGCTTCTTGGTTAGACGTTTGTACAAAGAAAATGAAAATTTATTGGATGTCAAAATTGGAGGGCGATGCCGGAACAGGCTCATTTGGCAGCGGATTGATGCAAAAACCAATTTTCTGCGGCAATGAGTTTTTCGGGCGTTCCAATGTCGAACCAATTATAGTGTTCTGCCATGTTGCATTTTATGTTTAAACGGTTGCAATTGGCCAAATAGAAGTCGAAAATTGAAAATTTTTTTTCGGTGGAAAAAGCATCGAGTGTTTTGAATATGGATGGGGAGACGACTTCGATGCATCCATAGGCCACTTCGTGGTGGCAATTCGGGTCGGGCTTGAAGCCTTTGGGACGAATTTCGCCGGTTTTTTTGTTTGTCCATCCCCGCAAGCGGTTTGTGGCATCGCATATTAGATAGCGGGATGTCGTGCGATTGGCTGTGAGCAGCGTGGCGTCGGCATCTTTCGGGTGTCTGTCGTAGAATGCTTTAAGGTCGAGATCGGTTAGGATGTCGGCATTGTGGATGAGAAAAGGCTCGTTTCCCGACAGCCATTTCTTCGCTTTTCGGATGCCGCCACCCGTGTCGAGAAGTTCGTCGCGCTCGTCGCTGATATGTATTTGGATGCCAAAATTGTTGTTCGCTTCCAAGAAGTCAATGATTTGTTGTCCAAAATGGTGGATGTTGACGACTATTTCGTCGAAACCGGCAGCGATCAATCGGCGCACGACGTGTTCGAGCATGGGCCGTCCTGCTATTTCGACCAGTGCTTTTGGCTTGTTGTCGGTCAGCGGACGCAACCGAGTGCCTAATCCGGCAGCAAAAATCATTGCTTTCATGGATGCTTAGAATTTTGCGTTGAAAGTTTGTTCGATATTTTGTTCGCGATGCACCAATTCCACTTTTACGTTGAATTGCTTGTTGATATGTTCAGCCATGTGTTGGGCACAGTAGACAGACCGATGCTGTCCTCCGGTGCATCCGAAGCATACCATCAAATTCGTGAATCCGCGTTCCACGTATCGTTTCACGGAAGCATCGACCAAGGAGTAGGCATGTTTGAGGAAGTCGATGATTTCGCCGTCGTCTTCGAGAAATTTGATGACTTGCTCGTCGAGCCCCGTGAATGGCTTGTATCGCTCGTATTTGCCGGGATTGTTGACTGCACGGCAATCAAACACGAAACCGCCCCCGTTTCCGGAAGGATCGTTTGGAATGCCCTTTTTATATGCAAAACTCATGACGCGCACGGTCAGTGTGCGTTTTTGCAAATCGTCGGTGAATTGTTTGAGCTCTACCAATTCTTTCAGCACTTTGCTGAGGTATGGATATTCGGGATAGGGTTCTGCAAGAAGTTGCCGGAGGTTGGCAATAGCGAAGGGGACGCTTTGGATGAAGTGCGGTTTTTTCTCGAAATAGCCGCGGAATCCGTAAGCCCCGAGCACTTGCAGTGTGCGGAACAACACGAAATGGCGCAATTGGCGATAGAAATAGCTTTCGTCGATGGGCTTGTATTTGCGCAATGCGTCGATGTATTCTTTCAATAATTCTTGGCGCAAGCTGTCGGGAAGATTGGCTTTCGCTTGCCAAAGGAATGAAGCGACATCGTAGTAGACCGGTCCTTTGCGTCCTCCTTGAAAGTCGATAAACCACGGTTCGCCGTCTTTTATCATGACATTGCGCGATTGGAAATCCCGATACATGAATGTGGCGGAAGAACTTCTTAGCAACACATCGCACAATTGCTGGAAATCGTCTTCCAATTTGTCTTCGAGAAATTCCAATCCCGTCGCTTTCAAGAAGCAGTATTTGAAATAATTCAAATCCCAAAGGATTGAACGCGCGTTGAATTCCGATGCGGGATAGCACAGCGAAAAGTCCATGCCGTCGGCTCCGGCAAATTGGATGTCGGGGAGCAACCGGATGGTTTTGGTCAGCAATAGTTTTTCTTCATCGCTGAACACTGTCGTTTTCCGGCCTTTTTCAATGGCGTTGAAAAGCAGCGTGTCGCCAAGGTCCTCTTGCAGATAGGCCATTCCATCATCGGCGACTGCAAAAATTCGGGGGACAGGCAATCCTTTTTTTGCGAAATGTTCGGCCATGTAGAGGAATGCCCTGTTTTCTTCGTAGCATGTCCCGACTACGCCGATGAGCGTAGGCTCGCCGGAAAGTCGAAAATATCTTCTGTTAGAACCGGAAGATGGCATTTCCACAATTTGGACAGGGGCGTTTCCGGTCGTTTTTTTATATAAATCGGTTAAAACGGTGTGGCTTGTCATGTTGGAATTTATAAGAGTAACATTTGATACAAAGTTACGATTTTTTTTGAAACAATGTTAGAGCAAATTGTTTTCAGCGAAGTATTTCCATAGGGGAGCCGCCATGAGCGCTTGTTTTATTTCGTCGTTGACGAGCAGCGTCCGTACTTCGTCGGCGGTGAGAAGATGCACGGTGATGTCTTCCGATTTTTCAAGGTGCTGGGAAGCGACTTGGTCGACGCCTGTGGCAACGAAGCAATGCGCGTAGTTGTTGTTGACGCTGGGGTTGGCGGAGATTACGGATATTTCTTTCCATTCTCCGTTTCCATAGCCTGTTTCTTCCAGCAGTTCGCGTCGGGCGGCTTCGAGCGGCGTTTCTCCGGCGTCGATCACTCCTGCACACAATTCGTAGCGGGTTTGGCGAATGCCGTGGCGGTATTGCCGAATCATGACAAATTTCTCGTCTTGCGTGATTGCAATCACGTTGACCCAATCGGGATATTCCAAAACGTAAAACTCCGGGATGACAGTGCCATTTGGCATTCGGACGGTGTCGCATCGCGCCGTCATCCACGGCCCGCGGCGAATCAGGTATTCGCTTTTAATGATTTCCCATTTCCTTTCGTTGGTGTCGTTTTTTAGCATGATTCTTAATGTTTTGTTACTCCGCTGTATATGATCGTATTGGCTTGAAGCATGCGTTCTTCAAGATATTTCCTTTCCGGCGATATTTCGCCTTTGAGATACATTTCCATCATCAATCCGCCGATAGGCACGCCGTATGTAGCGCCGAAACCGGCATTTTCGACAAACACGCAAATGGCGATTTTGGGGTTGTTCATCGGGGCGAATCCCATGAATGCGGAATGGTCGCGGCCATGCGGATTTTGCGATGTGCCGGTTTTGCCACACACTTCCACGTCGCCAAATTGCGCATTGCGGCAAGTGCCGCCGGTGACAGCCATTCGCATCCCTTCGACGATGTCTTGATAGTATTCTTGTTTGATATGAGGCGTATGGCGCGTTGTGTATTCTTCCGGCAATTTTTCTCCTTGTATTTCTTTGACTACGTGGGGGGTGTAGAAATAGCCGCGATTGGCAATTGTGGCAGCCAAATTCGCAATTTGCAGCGGAGTTGCCAATATTTCTCCTTGCCCGATGGCTATTGAGATGACGGTATTTGCCTTCCAACGACCTTCGCCGTATATTTTGCTGTAAAAATCGCTGTTAGGGATGAAGCCGCGACTTTCGCTCGGGAGGTCTACTCCCAATTTGTAGCCGAACCCCATTTCTACCAGATAGTTTTTCCAAGTTTCGAAGGCTTCGGCCGTGGAAGCGTATTTTTTGCGATTGTCGATCATCGATTTGAATCCCCAGCAGAAATAGCTGTTGCAGGAAGTGCGGATTGCCGGTTTGATGGTGATGGGCGATTCATGCCCATGGCAACCAACTTTCAAGCCGCCGTTGATATATCCGTGGTAGCATGGAAACGCCGTGTTGAGATCGACAATGCCTTCTTGCAGGAAAATCAATCCTTGCGTCGGCTTGAATTGCGAGCCGGGAGGATATGCCGCCATGATGGCTCGGTCGTAAAGAGGCTTGTATTTATTGTTGACCAAATCCCGATAGTTTTTTCCTCGGTCGCGTCCGATGAGCAACGAAGGGTCGTAGCCCGGGCTGGAAACCAACGCAAGGATTTCGCCTGTCGATGGTTCGATGGCTACGATGGCTCCGATTTTTCCTTGCATGAGCCGTTCGCCGTATTCTTGCAGCTTGATGTCGATGCCCAGCGTCAGGTTTTTGCCGGGGATGGGCGGTATGTCTTTTTTGCCGTTTTCGTATTTTCCTTTGATTCGGCCATGCGCGTCTCTGATGAGTATTTCTTCGCCTTTGACGCCGCGCAAATATTTTTCATAGCTTTTCTCTATGCCCAAGTCGCCGGTATAGTCGCCGGCTCGATAATAGGAATCTTTTTCAATGTCGTCGGCATTTACTTCGCGGATGTTTCCGAGCACGTTGGCTGCTGAAAAGTGGTTGTATTTGCGGAGGATTTTCTTTTGTATGAAAAAACCGGGGAAGCGGTACAGTTTTTCTTGCAACCGGCCGTAGTCTTGTGCGGAAAGGTGGCGAATCAGCACTTGCTGCGTGAATGCAGAATATCCGGGATTGCTTGAAGGGTCTCTCATTTCTTTGAATCGTTCTCGCAATTCGGGCAGTGAGATTCTCAGTGTGTTGCAAAAGTCGATGGAATCGAAATCGGCCACTTCTTTTGGGATGACCATCACGTCGTATGCCGGCTGGTTGTAGACAATCAATTCGCCGTTGCGGTCGTAGACGAGTCCTCTCGAAGGATATATGGTTTTGCGGAGAAACGCATTGGAATCGGCGTATTTCTTGAAAGAAGAGTCGGCAACTTGCAAGTTGAAAAGGCGCACGATAAAAATGATGGACACGACAACGATTAGGCCGCCGATTACGTATTTCCGTTTCTCTAAGTTATAATCTTTTCTCATTTTTTGCGTTTGCAATGGCATCGATGCCCACAAGAATTATGAATGTAATCAGCGTACAACCGATGACTCTGTACAAAGATACAAGGAAATTGCGGAGCGTGAAAGCTTCGATGAATGTGATGGCAATGCAGAAGCAGAGCGTCATGGAAAAAAGATATTTCATGTAGGGGGCAATGCCTAAGCTTTTGGGCGAAGGAACGGGGTCGGTTATTTCGTCGTCGTGCGTGGTGTAGAGTTTTATCATAGGATCGCGCAGCGCGGCGAGGACGACGCATGCAAGCGCGTTCATTCCTTGGGTGTTTGAAAACACGTCGATCGTCAGTCCCATGGCAAACGCTATGGTCATTGTCCAATTTTTGTGCAATGTCAGCGGCAAGCGGATGAGCGGATAAATGAAAATAAACGGAGTGGCGACATTCAAGAGGTTGATATTGTTGCATATCAGCACTTGAATGAGGCCCAAGACAACAAACAGGGCGATGGATAGAAGCAGATGTTTGGCCATGATTTATTTAGTCTTGTTCGAGTTGTTTGATTTCGTCGGCATATTTGCTTTTGATGACACGCACGGTGCTGAGGCGGGTGAAGTCGGTCGAAAGCTTGATTCTTAAAGAAAAGAAATTGTTGTCGGTGGCTTGTTGCATATCTTCAATGGTGCCTACGAGCAACCCCGGCGGGAAAACGGCAGAATACCCGCTTGTGACGATGGTGTCGCCTTTGTTGAATTTGACATGTTTGGGCATTTCTTCCAATGTGGCGTAGCGTGGGTCGACGCCATGCCATACCAAGCTGCCGAAATAATCGGTGTTTTTGACTTTGCAGGAAAGCCGCATGTCGGGATTCAGCAGGGAGATGACTCTGGAAGCGTGGTCGTTCACTGTGCTTACGATTCCGACTACGCCATTTTGGTCGACCACTCCCATTTCGGGACTGATTCCGTCTGCCCGTCCTTTGTCGAGCGTGATGAAATTCTTAGGTTTCGCAACGCTGTTGTTGATGACGGTGGCAAAATGATATTCGTAGTTTTGTGCGATGGAATCTGGCAGATTGATGGAGTCGGGCAAAAGCAAAGTGCGATAGTCGCGTATTTGCCGTTTCAAGTTGATCACTTCCATTTCGAGCGATGCATTCCGCCGCTGCAAATCGGCATTGATTGATTGCAGGTTGAAGTAGGACGTGACTTTGCTAGAACCTTTATAGACGGTGGCCGACACTTTGTTGGCCGATGTCAGGAACACGTATTGTTGGTAGGGGTTGTTTTTAAACAACAACCAACAAGATACGACCGCATAAAACGTGAATACGATCCATGAGGAATGGCGGATGAAAAAATTGATCAGATTCTTCACGATTCAGAGCGAACTTGGAAAAGCGGAAAAGAGGAAACGGTTGTTCCTCTTTTCCGGTAAATGTTGCTATCGAATTAGGAACGAGAAGCGGTTGATGTTTTTCAAAGCTATGCCCGTGCCTTTTGCCACTGCATGCAGGGGATCGTCGGCGATGATGAATTTGATGCCGATTTTTTCAGTAAGCCGCTTGTCGAGGCCTCTGAGCAATGCGCCTCCTCCGGAAAGGTATATGCCGTTTCTGACGATGTCGGCATAGAGTTCGGGCGGCGTATTCTCCAACGCGCTTAGAATGGCGGCTTCGATTTTTGAAATTGATTTCTCGATACAATGGGAAATTTCTTGATAGGATACCGGCACTTCCATTGGCAAGGCAGTCATTTGGTTGGGTCCGTGCACAATGTAGTCTTCCGGCGGATTTTCCATTTCGGTGAGTGTCGCTCCCACGTTGATTTTGATGAGTTCGGCCATGCGTTCGCCCACTTTCATGTTGTGGGCGCGCCTCATGTGCTCTTGTATGTCGTCGGTGAGCACGTCGCCGGCTATGCGGATGCTTTTGTTTGTCACGATTCCGCCCAAGGAGATGACGGCAATTTCGGTAGTTCCGCCGCCTATGTCGACAATCATGTTGCCTTCCGGCGCTTCAACGTCGAGCCCGATGCCGAGAGCGGCAGCCATAGGCTCGTAGATCATGTAGACGTCGCGGCCGCCTGCGTGCTCGCTGGAATCACGCACGGCGCGTATTTCCACTTCCGTGCTTCCGGAGGGGATGCAAACGACGATTCGTAACGACGGGGAGAACCACCGGCGTTTGGAGCTGACCATTTTGATTAGGCCGCGGATCATCAATTCTGCCGCATTGAAGTCGGCAATGACTCCATCGCGAAGCGGACGAATGGTGCGAATGCCGGAATGCTCTTTTCCTTGCATCATTTTGGCTTGTTCGCCGACAGCGACCAAGCGCCCCTTTGAGTCGAGCGCGACGTAAGACGGTTCGTCGACAACGATTTTATTGTTGTGGATGATAATCGTGTTCGCCGTTCCCAAGTCGACGGCTATTTCTTGTGTAAGCGAGAATAATCCCATTTTGAAAATGTGTTTCTGATTAATGTTTAAAATGCCGGAATCCGGTCATTACCATGGCCATTCCGTTTTTGTCGCAAAATTCGACTGATTCGTTGTCGCGAATGGAGCCGCCGGGCTGGATGACAGCTTCGATGCCTTCTTTGCATGCGATTTCCACGCAGTCGGCAAATGGGAAAAATGCGTCGGAAGCCATGACTGCGCCTTTTAGGTCGAAATCGAACGATTTTGCTTTTTCGATGGCTTGTTTGAGCGCGTCGACACGGGATGTTTGCCCGATGCCGCTTGCGCAAAGCTGTTTGCCTTTGGCGAGAACTATGGCGTTGCTTTTGCTGTGTTTGACGATTTTGTTGGCGAAAAGCAGGTCTTCCGCTTGTTCGGGCGTGATGGCCTTTTGCGTTGCTTGCTTCAAATCGTCGGTAGATTCTTTGTGCAAATCTTTGTCTTGTTTCAGCATGCCATTCAGGATGGAGCGATATTGCACAGCGGGCAATGCCGTCGGTTTCTGGATAAGAATGATTCTGTTTTTCTTTTGTTCGAGGATTGCGAGGGCTTCTGCCGAATAGGCAGGCGCAATGATCACTTCGAAGAATATTTTGTTGATTTCCGCTGCCGTTTCTTCATCGATCGGGCGGTTTGCAATCAACACGCCTCCAAATGCCGACACGGGATCGCCGGCAAGCGCGTCTTTCCATGCTTGGAGCAACGTCGATCGCGAAGCAACGCCGCAAGCGTTGTTGTGTTTGAGGATGGCGAAAGTGGTGTCGTCAAACTCCGAAATCAAATTGACGGCAGCATCGATGTCGAGCAAATTGTTGTAGGATATTTCTTTGCCGTGAATTTGCTCGAAGAGGGCTTCGAAGTCGCCATAGAATTTACCGGATTGATGGGGATTTTCGCCGTAGCGCAAATGCTTTTCGCTGTCGATGGCAATGCGCAAAGCGGAATTTTCCTTTTCGTCGAAATAGTTGAAGATGGCAGTGTCGTATGCGCTTGAAACGGCAAATGCCTCTTTTGCGAAGAATCGACGGTCGGCGAGCGAAGTGGATGCTTCGCCATTTGTTTTCAACAAGTTGCAGAAAGGCGTATATTGCTTTTTGGAAGCAACGATAACAACATCGTTGAAATTTTTTGCAGCGGCGCGGATCAAAGAAATTCCGCCTATGTCGATTTTTTCTATGATGTCGGCTTCCGGTGCTTTGGAAGCAACTGTCTCTTCAAACGGGTAGAGGTCGACGATGACAAGGTCGATTTCCGGAATGGCATAGCTTTTGATTTGTTTTTTGTCGCTGTCGTTTTCTCGGCGGTTCAAAATTCCGCCGAATACTTTCGGATGCAAAGTTTTCACTCGTCCTCCGAGGATGGATGGATAGCCCGTGAGGTCTTCGACGGCATCGCATTCGTAGCCGAGGCTGTCGATGAAAGTTTTTGTTCCTCCGGTGGACAGGAAGCGAACGCCCGACTTGTCGAGCAAACTTAGTATTTCTTCAAGCCCGTCTTTGTGGTAGACGGAAATAAGTGCGTTTTTGATTTTTTTAATGTCAGCCATTATTTTGATTGAAATAATTGTGAAGCAAATTGTTAAGCGTTACAACGCAATTTGATTTGCAAAGATAGTGAAAAGCATGGAATCGAGTTGCGTGCATCATGTTATTTTTTGCGTAAAAATAAATTAGAATGTGATGATGCCTGAATTTCGGAAAAAGATTGTTACTTTCGTGACATAAAGCATTGACAGACTTATGGATTTATTTGAAGCGGAAATTTATCGGTTGCGCGAAGAGCTCGACAAGCATAATTACAATTATTATGTCCTTAATTCGCCGACTATAAGCGATGAAGAATATGACAAGATGATGCGCCGGTTGCAAGAATTGGAGGCGGAGCATAAGGAATTGTTCGATCCGTTGTCGCCCACGCAGCGTGTGGGAAGCGATTTGACTGCCGGTTTCGTCCAAGTGGCGCACGAACGACCGATGTTGTCATTGTCGAACACTTATTCGATTGAAGAAGTGGAGGATTTTCTCCGCCGGACGAAAGAGCAACTTGGTGGCGATTCGTTGGAGATCGTGGGCGAAATGAAATTTGACGGGACATCGATTTCTCTGATTTATGAGCATGGAGCGCTCGTGCAGGCCGTCACTCGCGGCGATGGCGTGAGGGGCGACGACGTGACTGTGAATGTGAAAACGATACGGAGCATCCCGCTGAGGCTTCATGGCAATGATTATCCCGATCATTTCGAAGTGAGGGGGGAGATTGTTATGCCGTGGAAATCGTTTGACGCGTTGAACAAAGAGCGTGAATACAATGAAGAGCCTTTGCTTGCAAATCCGAGAAATGCTGCGGCAGGAACGTTGAAAACGTTGAATCCGGCAGAGGTGGCTCGTCGCGGTTTGGATGCTTATTTCTATTATTTGTTATGCGATGGAAATGCGTATGCGACGCATTACGAATGTTTGCAAGCCTTGAAGAAATGGGGCTTTAAGGTGTCGGAAACTACGCGATTGCTGAGCGATATTTCAGAGGCGAAACAATTCATCGATTATTGGGCCGAGGCGAGGAAGAAATTGGAGGTTGCGACGGATGGGTTGGTGTTTAAAGTGAATGATTTGCGGCAACAACGTTATTTGGGTGCTACGGCTAAATCTCCACGATGGGCCATTGCCTATAAATTCCAAGCCGAACGCGCTTTGACGAAGTTGCGGCATGTGTCGTTTGAAACCGGACGGACGGGAGTGATTACGCCTGTCGCCAATTTGGAGCCGGTTTTGTTGTCGGGCACGATTGTGAAACGGGCATCGTTGCATAATGAGGACATCATACGGCAGCTCGACATTTATGACGACGACTATCTTTATGTGGAAAAAGGCGGCGAAATTATTCCTAAAATTGTAGGCGTGGAAAAGTCGCGGAGGAAATTGGGCGGAAAACCGGTGGAATTCGTGAAGAATTGTCCCGTGTGCGGGACTCCGCTTGTGAAAAATGAAGGGGAAGCGGCATGGGTATGCCCGAACCGTGATGGATGCCGTCCGCAAATCACAGGCCGAATCGAGCATTTTGTGGGACGCCGGATGATGAACATAGACGGTATCGGCGAGGAAACGGTGGAACAATTGTATGATGCCGGTTTGGTGACAAACATAGCGGATTTGTACGATTTGACGGAAAACGCATTGATGACTGTCGGACGAATTGGCGAACTGACGTCCCGTCGCATCATGCGGGGGATAGAGGCATCGAAAAATGTGCCGTTTGAAAGGGTTGTGTATGCATTGTCCATTCCGAATGTAGGGGAAACGGTTGCGAAAAAAATAGCCTTTGCCGTAGGATCAATGGACCATTTGATGCATTCGAGCGTGGAAGAGCTGACGACAATCGACGAAATCGGGCAAGTCATAGCTGAAAGCGTAGTTGCATATTTTGGCGATGCGCGCAACGTTGAGATTGTGCAACGGCTGAGGGACGCAGGCTTGCAAATGGAAGTGTCGGCCGATGTGGAAATCGGCAAAACGGACAAGCTTTCCGGAAAGACGATTGTGATTAGCGGCGTGTTTGAGCATTATTCGAGAGATGAATATAAGTCGCTCATAGAGCGCAACGGCGGAAAAAATGCCGGTTCAATATCCCGTAAAACGGATTTCGTGCTTGCCGGAGCGAATATGGGGCCGGCGAAACTTGAAAAGGCGAAAGCGTTGGGCGTCCCTATTTTGAACGAAGCAGATTTTTTGAAAATGATAGAAGGATGACGGGGCAATTGAATATAAACCGTTTGCGTGAGTTCCCCATGTGGCGGGCTTTGCTTGTGCTGTTTGGGGCTTTGCTGTTTGGGCTGGTCGTGTCGGCTTTTTGTTCGGGCTGGCTTGGCTCGGCAGCCGGATGGGATGCGCCTGCTGTGATGAAAACGGCAACGGTGATGCAAAATGCGTTGATGTTCATGGTGCCGGCATTGTTGACGGGCTTTGTGTTTTATGGCAAGGCGTTTCGTTTTGTCGGGTTGAGCAAAAAGCCGCCGATGTCGGCAATCGTGTGGATGCTCGTCGTTTATGTGGCTATGACTCCTGCCATGAATTGGCTGGTGGCATGGAATGCGTCGGTGTCGTTGCCGGAGTCGATGGCACCGTTGGAGCAATGGCTTAAAACGCAAGAAATGGCGGCGCAAGAGGCCACTTCTCAAGTAGTAGACGTGTCGTCGCCGTTTGATTTGTGCCTCACG
>UQKE01000018.1 GCA_900541555.1 uncultured Porphyromonadaceae bacterium
CCGTAGAAGGGAAGGCCTCGGAGGGACACCTCCGGGGCCTTTTGTTTTTTGTTTTGTTTATTTGCGTTTTTGCCCGTTTCATGCCGCGCCGCCGGCGGGATGCAAGGCTCGGCCATGGGCCCTCAACCCTCAACCACAAACCGCTGCTGGCGAATGCCTTCCCCTGTGTCGCCGCGTCAGTGCGATATGGGCTATTGCTCTACTCACAACCACAAACTCTCAATCACAGACTGTTACCAGCAATGTCTCCCTCTGTTTGCGAAGCAAATAGGGGGAGTCCGCGCTCCGCGCGGGTAGGGGTGCCGACATAATCCGCAAGGATTATTTTCTGCAAAAATGATGCATGACTCTCAACCATAGACTATTTCTGAACCCCTCTGTTTTTCCTGTCGGAAAAACTTTCTAAGGTATTAACGTGCTGCGCACGTGAACAGAGGAGAACATTGCGCGTTTGCCCAACTTCACAGTCTTTTCACTTTTCCCACATTACAGCATTTCCAATTTTAATAGCCACAAACTTTCAACCATGGGCGTTGCCGAATGTCTTGTCCTGAAAAAAGTTGACTCGCAAAGAGTCACATTATGTATTATTTACAGACAGAGAAGCAGCGGAAGTATTTTAAAGAAACGATACGGCTGCATTACGAACGCGGGTATGGCGAGGACCGCATATCCCGGATTTTGCCGATAGGGCACGCGACAGTTTCAAGATGGATTGCTATCTTTGAACGCGAAAAAGGAAACGTTTTTGGCATGCAAAGCGATGGCAAGTCACAGCCGCATCCGGCTCCGGCGGAATCGGATGTGAAGGCGCTCCAATCGAGGATCAAGGAATTGGAGAAGCGTCTCCGCATGGCGGAGATCAAGGCGGAAGCCTATGACGAGATGATCAACGTTGCCGAGGCGAAGTTCAAGATTCCGATACGAAAAAAAGCTGGCGCCAAACGGTAGAGAACCTGCGCGCGAGGGACGGCGCACGTTACGGCGTGCGCTGCCTCTGCGGGCTGTTTGGCAGGAGCAAGCAGGCATTTTACAAGCATGACGAGGACGCGTTGCTTTCACGGGCGGCGAGGTCGGAGTTCGTGGTCGACTATGTCCTGTCCATCAGGCGCAAGGACCCCGGCATCGGCGGCCTCAAGCTGTGGCACATGTACAAGAAGGCGTTCAGCGGCAACGCTCCCGTGGGGCGGGACGCGTTCATGACGATACTCTCCGACAACGGGCTGAAGGTCCGCGACAAGCCGCGCCGCCCGAAGACGACGGACTCGGCCCACGGGCTGCCGGTGTATCCCAACCTCGTGAAGGAGTACATTCCCGACGCTCCGGACCGGCTGTGGGTTAGCGACATCACCTATGTCACCGTGTGGCCGGAGAAAGACCGCTACGCGTTCTGCTACTTGTCCATGGTCATGGACGCTTATACCGAGGAAATAATCGGATGGAGCGTGCGCGAGACGCTGGGCGTCTCCGGCCCCTTGGAAGCCCTGCGGATGGCTTTGGGCCACAGAGGGATCCAAGGGCGCGGGCTCATCCACCACTCCGACAGGGGCTGCCAGTATGCCAGCCGCGAATACGTCTCGGAGCTGCGGCGGCACGGCATCAGCATCAGCATGACGGAATGCGGGGACCCGAAGGAGAACGCGCAGGCGGAACGCGTCAACGGCACGATGAAGAACGAGCTGCTCAAGGGCATGGTGTTCCGCGACATTGCCCAAGCGAGGAGCGCGATCGGACGCGCCGTGGAGTTCTACAACAAGGAGAGGCCGAACATGAGCATCGACATGATGACGCCCTCCGAGGCGGCCGCAAGGACCGGAGAGATAAAGAAACGATGGACCAGCTACAGGCTTGCCGCCATAAAAAGCAAGCAAGAAGGGCTGATTGTTCCTGAAAACAGTTTACCTTTGCAGCAAAGCCGCCCTGCCGCCGGAATTCCGGCGGCACAGTAAACTTGTTTCAGGGATAACTTCCACGAGGCAACTTTTAACAGGTTTTATTATTAATCAGAGTCAACTCTCATCAGGAATATCACAAGCAGACGGTCAACCTAATTCAGGAAACCACAGAACCCCTCCGCCTGCGGCACCTCCCCTATCCGCGCTTTGCGCGGCAGAGGAGGACATTGCTACGTATCCACTTTCGCAATTCAACTTCCATATTTGCTACATTTTAACCGCACACACAAACTTCATTGCGTATTTGCCAACGCCACTGACCTAAACCACAGACCGTTATCGGCAATGTCTCCCAATTCTTGCGATTCAGCTTCTATATTTGCTACGTATCTGCCGCACGTTCATAGAAACTCACCTTATCCACACAGTGGAGAACATTGATACGCTGCGGCGTTCCAACCTTTGGCAAGCAACACATTATTCTGCATGTCCGTGAATTTATGAACATGGCTGTGTTCCCGCCTTTGTGAATTTCCAATATTTGCGGCAATTGAAATTGGCGCCGCAACCATTGCGAATATTAGACTCGAATGTTGTATTATGCATTTTTAACAATTGGGGGGGGTAAATTGTAAAATTGATTATACATTTGCGGTGGTTATGTTTTTTAATCTAATCAGTTTCTTTAAATTTTGGAGTAACGTATATAGCGTTTCTGAAATCAATAGAAAATGCAAATGTCAAAATCGAAAAAAATTGAATATGGGACAGACAAATTATTTGAAACTTGTATGGATTGCCGGTTTTATAATTTTTGCAGGGATTAGCTGTTTGGCTACCGCAGAATCGTTGCGTTTATTGTCATCAAGTTTGCCAATGGGAGTATGGTTGGCCATAACTATTGGAATTTTCATTATAGCTTCCTTAGGTACGAAGATGATAGTTGATAGTCTTAATCAGAATATCACTGTGGAAAATCGTAATTTGCAGTTAATCGGCGGAATTGTCGTGACAAGTGTGTTTTGGTTATTATTTAGTCTCCCTACGAATACGCATACTTTTTATTATCGCTCAGAAATAAATAAGGTCGTTACAGGCGACATATCAGATACTCGGAATTATCTTTCAGATATATTGGACAATGCCGGTCGAGAGGACGTGGCAAAAAGGAAAGCACAAGAATTTAGAAATGAAGCGAATTCTGCTTTGCAAGCATTAACATCTGAAATTAAAAATTCGAATAATCCCGGATTTGGCGAGAGTGCACGAGAGAAATTGGATGACCTTAGTAAAGTTTTGGGCGTGTCAATAAGAGAATTAAGCGTGCCATCGAGCAGAGGATATGATCGGGAACGCTTATGCGAGAATTACCGAAGTCAAATTCTCCCTATGATTGACGATAAGGCTCGACTTATTGAGGACGAGGTTAAAAATCCATCTGAAGATGTGCTTGTGCAAGCAAGAGGGTTGGATAAAGATTTGTTGGCTATGAGCAAATATATCAAAAATGGAACAATTGATTTGTTTGATCCGGATGATATGACAGAACAGGTATGCAACAAACTTAATGAGGCTTACAGTATTATCAAGCAGAATAAGAATTTCATAACAAGTTTTGATAATAACGACAAAGAGATTTATACAGCAGATACGCCAATGACCAAAACGAATAGAATGATCAGTGTCATTGACGCATGGAACGATTTTTTTCATGGCAAGCTCAGTGGCAGTTTTTGGACATGGATTTTTCTTGCAGTCATAGTTGATATTGCCGCTTTTGCGTTTTTTGATTTGGCGTTTAGGAAAAGAAATAGCTTTGGCAATTTTTAAATTCAAATAGATAAATATTACGAATATGGCAAAGATTAATTTTGATAATATAACTGGCAATGAAGCTGTTTCCTTTGAAGAAACGACATCGCAAACGGGTAAACAAATGCCGGAGTTCGATATGCCCGACAAAAATGTCTCTCCTGTGGATCAACGCAGCGGTATGACTTTGGAGGAAATCAGCGATCCCAGCAAAATCAAAGTATCGATAGCAGATTACGACACTCCATTTGTGGTTTTGTTTGGTCCTCCGTCGTGTGGCAAGACAATGACTTTGGTGCGGTTGGCAAGATATTTGAGAAAGCAAACTTATACAGTTGAGATTGTTCGTTCGTTTCGTCCGGCTTATGACAATAAGTATAAAGAATTGTGTGATAATTTTGATAAACTTATTGAGAGTGATGAAGCGGCAAAATCCACTGCTGATATTAATTTTATGCTTGTGAAGGTTTTTTATCGCAGCAAACCGATATGTCAGATATTAGAAGCTCCCGGTGAAGCTTATTTTATGCCGAGCGAACCGAATAAAGATTTTCCAAGATATGTGAATGCTATCATCAATCACAATAATCGTCGAATTTGGATTGTTTTAGTGGAGCCCGATTCCACAAATGCTAACATGGACGATGAAGCGCGGAGAAATTATGTGAACAAGGTTCGTAAACTGAAAACAAAAATCAGCCCGAGAGACAAAATAATATTCTTATATAATAAAATTGACGAAACAAACTATGTTCGCTTCCCTGGCAATATCGATTATGAGGAAGCAGTGAAAGATGTCAATCATAATTATCCCAATATTTTAGAGCATTTCAAGAATGAAAATCCTATCACGAAATTATGGAAGAGTTATAATTGCGATTTGTTAGCATTTCAAACAGGGACATACGATACAGCAGCGGATGGTGGAACGACGTTTGAAGCAGGAAACGACGTTTACCCTATGAATTTGTGGCAACTAATTTTGAAACGTATCAGAGGATAGTCGAATCATGAAAATGGAAGCGGAATTGTTTGTGCATGGAGTCCCTTATGGAAAATGTTTTTGGGGCAATGACAAAAATGAAGAAACGTATCTTAGCACCTTCTACGACAGCAGTTCGGATGAAATTAAATTTCTTGTTCGTGTTCGTTCCTTAAATGGAAGATTGTATTGCTACTATCATTATTTGAAATATAAAGATATTCTTGATAGCGGAGGTCGCTCCGGTTCTTATTTCGGAATTTGCTTGCGGTTGGATGCTTGTTGTCAAGATGTGCTGAACATGTATAGGATACTTGATTATATATACAATGTCCGTGTGAAAGGTCAGTTGCTTATTGTTAGGGGGAATAAATTGCAATATGTAGCGCCTGATTTTGAAAAAACAAGTGTGGCATTGAAGGGAATTGCACAGGAGGCATATAACTTGGTGCTAAGTACTTTTTCCAAAGATAAATTCTCTGCGATGGCAGGATTTGCATCTTATGGAAGCAAGGTGCCGGCTTACAATTTTTATGAATGTTCGAATGATGATTTATTGACGATGCTCCGTCAGTACGGATGTGTAGCACTATCTCCATTTTATCCATCAGCGAGAGAAAAAGAGCTACAGCAACAATGTGACAAAAAGGTGCAAGCAATACAACGAGAATATGATGACAAATTACGTGCCGATTTGGAAACGCGAGACAAGGAGAAGCGCGAAATTGAAGCAATGCGGTTGTCGGCAGAACAAATGCTCAAACAAAATGAAGATTCTATACGGCAGAAAGATAAAGAAATAAACGTTTTGAAGTCGGAAGTGGAGCAATTGAGAACGCGAGATATGAAGCAAACGAAGCATTTTGCTCAGTTGCTTGCTCCAATTCGGAAAGCAATCGAAGAACTGCCGGTCGCTTCCCCTGAGGAAGTCGCCGGAAATTCTCATGACCGTTCGAAACGCAAAATTATTAAGCAGATAAAAAAGTGGTTGCTATTTGTAAATTTTATATTGTTGGTTGTGATTCTCTTATTGTTGCTTGCTTTTTTCCCATTAGAAAAGCCAACAGAAACCAAACCCCAAGATGCTGATTTGGGCGAAATTCTCGTGGAAGATAGGAGAATTGAGATGCCACAGAATTCGGATAGCGATAATTCGTCAAATGAAGAAATCTGGGCCAGCCGTGAGAATGTACCTAATGAAGAAACGGCAACTTTACCGTATGAGGATGGTAAAATAGATATTAAAGAATATAATGGCAAAGGAAAATTGCATATAGATTCGATTTATACAGCTACAGCGGTAGGGGCTAATGCCGGTGGAATATAGTCTTTGGTTGGCGCAACGGAGGAGAAAGGACAAAAAACTTCGTCGATTAAATTTAAGGTTACTGGATCGAAAGTTGAGCTTTGTTATGAAGATAAAGAGAATAAGATTTGGAGCCGAGAATTGGAAGCGGAATAAAAAATGAAGAAAATAAGAACTGTCCTTGTCGGATTGACATTTGCCCTTGTCGTCTTGTCGTGCGGGCATGAGAAAAAGATTTCGTTGTATGACGATCACGATTATGTCGAGCCGGAAGAAAATGAGCTTACAGATTCAGAAGAGAAAACAAGGGATGAATCTTCTTTGGATTACTCACGACAAGACTCGGAAGCTGTTGTCCCATTTCGTAATGAGGATGGAGTGAAGTATGTGCGAGTGAGTGTGAACGACGTGGAATTTGACATGATTTTTGACACAGGAAGTTCAGTCACTTTGATATCTGTGGCAGAGGCGAACTATTTGTATCAGAAAGGCAAATTGACACAAGATGATTTTCTTGGAGCAATACCGGTACAAATTGCCGATGGCAGTGTGGTGGAGAATATGATAGTGAATTTGAAAGATGTAGTGATTGACGGGCAGATTTATTGTCCCGATGTGCAAGCAACGGTATCAAGCAATATTAATGCCCCATTGTTGTTGGGAAATGAGATATTGGACCGTGTGGCTGCTATTACGATTGACAACGAAACAGAAACGCTTCATTTCAGATTGAAATAAATATGAATAGTTCGATTTATCTTTTTGGGAATTTTGGGAATGGGTATACGCAATATCCTAATGATTATACGCAGGCGATTTTTAATGAATTCATGGAAAGGGCGAATGGTATGGCTCAAATCATAGTGAGTCGCCGGTCTGAATTAATCTATTATGGATACGTCCGTAAATTGCATGTTGAGAATATGTATGTTGGATTTTGTGTGTTGTTGAATAATGTCATGTTTGCCCATCCGCAAAATTTGTTCTCTGTTTTTGAAAATGCATTTGGAGAGCTATGCAAAGGAGAGCGGATACTCTGTATAGATGTTAATGGTGATGCATTATCGTGCTTGGCTGGAGAATTGTCTGACGAGCAACGTGAAATAGAACGCATCTCAACTGTGATTCGTTCTGGTGTTTCTGCATTAGAAAGCGATTTACAAAAATTGCCGGCTATAGACTATAGCATATCAATTGATGAATGCAAACTGTTTGCAAGGGGAGAAAGTGATGATGAAATTGCCGATGCGACAAGTAGATACGGATATGTTTGTATTGTCCAAAATCGAAATTATACGACAAAAGCAGAAGTGCATTACAAGAAAACAGTTAAGGAATTAGATAAATTGCAGCGGAAGTATGAATGGCTTAAAAAAGAATATAATTCCTTGCAGATCAGTTATGCTAATTTAGATCTTAAAAGTGATGCAGTAGAGAGTTATCGGTGCAGGAATCGAATCGCTACAATTATGGTGATTATGATTGTGTCTTTAATATTGATGGGTATTTGCTTGATAATATGGATCTCTACCATAGAGAGAACTTATTTGCTTTTATTTTTGGCGTTGATTATTTTAATGTGGTTTGCACTAGCATCTGAATTGTTTTCTAAAAAATAGAGTTCTAAACAGAGAGGTTGTTGGTTATTTGTCTGAACTTGCAAGATATGAAGATTTATACGGTGATATTCCAGATTAAGATGTAATATTTTTTGTGGATGCGGTTTTGCGGGGATTGGCTGGTGGATTTATGGGAGGGTCATTCGGAATGTTTTGACGCATGAGGGTTCTTTCGCGGGTTGAATGAATCGCAAAGAACCGTTGTGCAAATCCATTATGCGTTTCGACACTGACAGCCCGATGCCGGAGCCGTCGGTTTTTGTCGTAAAGAACGGGACGAATATTTGTTCGGCGACTTCTTTTGCTATTTCCGGTGCATTATCGCTTATGTCGATTGCCACACAGTCTTTGCTTTGGATGTATCGTGCGTGTGCGACAATTGTTGAAGCTCCGGCTTCTATCGCATTTTTCAAAAGATTTACAATAACTTGCACGATCAACGATTCGTCGGCGTTGACAATCAAATCGGCAGGTTCTACAATTGTGTGGATTTCAACATCGTTTTTTGGTGCTAACAGCGTGGCTTTGTCGATCATCTCTTTGACATATACCAATCGGCAAATGGGTTTCGGTATGGACGTGAATTTGCGATAGGTCTCGGTGAATTTGATAAGACCGGCCGATGTCGTTTGAATTGTTTTCAATCCTTCGTCCAACAGCGTTTTGTCGTGGCTTTCGAGCAATTGCTCGCTGATAGAACATATCGGAGCAATGCAGTTCATGATTTCGTGGGTGAGTATCCTCGTCAGCTTTATCCATGCTTCGATTTCTTTTTTGTCGACGGCGGAATAAATATTGTTTAGCACAAAAATGCGGATGCTTTTGTCGGCGATGTCGATTTTCGACAAACTGGCAGAAATATCAGTTTGCCCGTTTTTCGTCGTGAAAGTAAGCAGGCGAATGTCGCCGGCGCTCATTTCGAGGAACGCATTTTTTAGATTGATATCTATTTTGTCTAATTGCGATATATGGGTGAATACGTTGATCCCAAAGAGTTGCAGCGCATTGTCGTTGCACAGCCGGACTTGCCCGTCGATGTCGATGGCAAAAATTCCGGCATTTATGCGATTGATGATTAATCCATAGTAGCGGTCTTGGCGTCGCGCTTTTATTTTTTCGTTTTTGATGATTTGCGCGATGTCTTCTAATGCGCGATTCAACTTTTGATTGGAATGGTCTAAAAACCGCATGGAAAAATCGTCATTCTTCAATGCTTTGAACATGAGAGTCGCTTTTTCGGCATCTTTCTTCGAGTTGCGGAATGCAAGGATCGCTACGATGCACAGCGCGACAAACAATGATGCCGATGCAATGGCAGCGGCATGGAGCGCGTCGAGCGTCAACCATGCGGTTGCACTGACGGCGATTGTCGCAACTGCTGTCAAAACAATGAGCAATAAGAAATTCTTCATATAGAGTCTATGCCGTAGCGTTTTAGCTTGTTGTAGAGTGTTTGGCGCGTGATGCCGAGTTTTGATGCTGTAAGCGACAGGTTTCCTCCTGATTTCTCAAGTGTTTTGCATATCAAGTATTTTTCCATGTCTTCGATCGTTTCGGCATCTTGGCCGGCTTGCATTTCTATTTCGTGGATATGCAAATCGGATTTGTCGATTTGTTTTCCGGAGGCAAAAATGACCGCTTTCTCCATGACGTGGTGCAATTCGCGGATATTGCCACGCCAATAGCATGATTCGAGCGCATGTACGGCGCTGTCGGACAGCGTTAGAGCCGGCTTGTCGTATTTCTTTGCAAAGAAAGCGGCAAATCGCTCGGCAAGCGGGCGGATGTCCTCTTTCCGCTCGCGCAGGGGAGGCAGTTCGAGGTGGACGGTGTTGATGCGGTAAAACAAATCTTCACGGAATAGCTTGTTGCAAACCATTTCGTATAGATTTTTGTTGGTGGCGCAAATGAGGCGAATGTCGACTGTCGTGGAACGGCTGCTTCCTACGCGGGTGACGCAGCGGCGTTGCAACGCATTGAGCAATTTCGCTTGTTGGTGTAGCGGCAGATTGCCGATCTCGTCAAGAAACAATGTCCCGCCGTTGGCTTCTTCGATGTATCCTGTCCGATCGGCACGCGCATCGGTAAACGAACCTTTGACATGCCCGAACAGCTCGCTTTCAAAAAGCGATTCGGCGATAGCTCCCATGTCGACGCAGACCATTTGGGCATTTCTTCGGCGTGAAAGTTTATGCAATTCGCGTGCAAGCAAATCTTTGCCTGTGCCGTTTTCTCCGGTGATCAATACATTGGCATCCGTCAATGCCACTTTTTCCACCATTTCGTGCAAGCGACACATTGCCGGCGTCGTGCCCCAAAACATGGATTCTTCGGCGGCTTTTGGCGTTGCATCTTTCCGATTTTGCGATCTGTATGCGTTGATTAGCACTTCCGTAAGTTTGCGATTGTCCCACGGTTTCTCTACAAAGTCGAATGCGCCTTGCTTGATGGCTCTGACGGCCAATTGAATGTCGGCATAGGCTGTGAATAAAACCACCGGCACTTCGGGGAAATGCCGGTTGATTTCTTGCAGCCAAAAGAAACCTTCATTGCCGTTGTTGATTCCTGAAGCAAAGTTCATGTCGAGCAACACGACATTGATGCGGTTTTCACGAATGGCAGAGAGCATATTGGCAGGCGACGCAAGCGTCACGACATTGTTGAAAACATTCGACAACAAAATGCGGACAGATGCCAGTATGTTGCGGTTGTCGTCGACTACCAATATGTTTCCTTGCTTTTTCATTAGCACAAAGTTACAAAAAAACTATTCGCTTTTAAGGCTTTCCACCGGTTTCGATCGCGCGATGCGCAAACATTGGCATGTGACAGTGGCAACCGTGATGGCGGCCAACACGATGAATACCGCTATTATCACCCACCACTCCATTTCAATTTTGTAAGCGAAGTTTTCCAACCATTTGCCAATGATGAGCCATACGACAGGAACTGCCGCGATGAAGCTTACAAGCAGAATTGTCAAATATCGCAGATTGAACATTTTCAGGATTCCGCTTGTCGTGGCTCCAAACACTTTCCGTATGGCAATTTCGCGTTTGCGGTATTCGCTGTCGAACATGACGAGGCCGAATACGCCAATGATGCTGATAAATATTGCCAATGCCGAGAATATCGTGATTTGCGTGGACAATTTGCTTTCTTTCTGATAAGTGGCATCTAAAATCTGGTCGTATAGCTGGGTTTCGAACGGATATCCGGGGTCGAATTGGTCGAGCGTTTTCTGAATTTCTTTCATGGATGCGAACATGTTAGCCCCTTTCTCTACGCGGACATTCAAGATGTTGCAAGGAAATCCGGGCATTTTTATGATGAGTATCGGTTCTGTAGCTTTTGAAAGCGTCGAGAATTTAGCATTTTCGCAAATACCGACAATTTCATATTGGGTATCTCCGAAGCTCATATATTTCCCGACTCCGACTGTTTCCGGGAACTTGTCGCGGGTGTGTTGATTGACAATGATTGCCAAAGTGTCGGTCGGCGCGAAATCGCGGCCTTCGATCAATCGGATGCCCATGGTCTTCAAATAGTCGGTTTCGCCGAAAAGCGTACGTGGGTCTATGGGATCGCCGTTGACATCTTTGAAAATCCATCCTTGCGTGTTTGAATCTTCCCCGAGCGTGCTCCACGAAAAAGTGACGGAAGAAACAAACGGCAGTTTGCGTAATGCTTCGGCTATGGTGCTACGTTCGGGCATGTGTGCAGGATAGGCGATATCGCATACGACCAATTCATCTTTTGCAAATCCGTAGTCGGCCGAGCGAGTCAGATATTGGCGTTGTTGCTGCATATAGCAAGCTCCGATGATTAACACTGCTGAAATGAAGAATTGGAGCCCGACGACGGCTGTTCGTATTATTTTACCCGAAGGCGACAAGCCGAAATTGCCTTTCAAGGCGACAGCCGGCGAATAGGAGGTGGCGCGGAATGCCGGTATTGCACCTGCCAAAAATCCAACGAGAATGGCTACTCCCAATGTGAGCAACAGAGGCTGATAGTTGACGATAGGCGACATTCCGGCTTCCGTCAACGTAGCGAGTGAAGTTGTATTTAAAACAGCCGTGAGCCCGATTGCTATGATAAACGATAATAAGCAAATGGCAACCGATTCAAGAATAAGCGCTCCGCGAAGCGAACGGACTGTCGCGCCTAAAATCTTTTGTGTATTGATGCTTTGCAGGCGCACCGGCATGAGCGAATTTGCGAAGTTTACATAATTGATTGACGCAATTAGAATGATCGCGATGGCAATGGATATCAATATGAGTTCTGTCGAAGTGTTGATCGGAACGTCGGGCGATCCTTCGATGCCGTGTGTCGTATGCAATTCATTCAACGGAACAAATGCAAATGATTGCCGAAATGCATACGGATTGTTTTTGTTGTAATCGCTTAAAAAGGCATTGATGCTTTTTTGTATTTCGGTGATAGCGGCGGGTGAATCTGTTTTAAGAAACATTGTCAAGGAATTGTATTCCCAATTCTCTTTTAATTCCGGCGAAATATAGAATTGTTGGTAAATATCGTTTTTGATAAAGCAATTGCCAGGGAAATCTTTGTAAACGCCGTTGATATACGTTTCTTGTTCGCGGTCGATAGTTTTTCCTATGACATCGGTTGTCCCAAAGTATTTCAGGGCAAAACTTTCCGGCACGGCGACTGCGTTGTACTCGTTGAGGCAATCCGATCCGCCAACAATCATCTGGAAGTTGAAAAATGAAAGATAATTGGATGAAACTGTGGTTATTTTGCCGGTTGTATATTGATCCTTGCCGATGCATAAGGTCGTCTTAGGATCGCTGTATCCTAAGAATGTATAATCTTTGGCATGAGGTGAAATTTCTTTGATTTTTTCACACCAAAGGAGGCTTATGTATGTGTATTTGGTTTTTTCTTTATCAGTGGAATATGCCATGAAAATTTTATCATGGTCTTTTATCGGAGAGTTGTAAGTGCGATCGTGCCACACTTGCATGATAATAATCATGAAGGCGGCAAAGGCCACCGACATGCCGAGAATGTTGAGCAACGTGGACAGCCGGAAGCGTTTGAGGATGAAACGAAAGTTTTTTGACAGTATCATAACGAATATTGTTGAATTTTTCAGATAGGATCTGACTATTTGGAAATGGCAGAAACGATATGCCCGTCGAACATGTCGATTGTGCGATGGGCGTATTCTGCATCTCGCTTGTTGTGGGTCACCATGACAATTGAAGTTCCGTTGTGATTGAGTTCGGTGAGTATGTTCATCACTTCGATTCCGTTTTTTGAGTCGAGATTTCCTGTCGGCTCGTCGGCAAGAATTATTTCAGGATTGGCCACGACAGCCCGCGCTATGGCCACACGTTGCTGTTGGCCTCCGGAAAGTTGGTGCGGAAAATGTTTGGCACGATGGCTGATTGCCATGCGTTCCATGATGTCGTCGACCATTTTTCGGCGTTCAGCCGTTTTTATTTTCAGGTAGGAGAGCGGCAATTCGATATTTTCAAACACGGTCAATTCGTCGATAAGGTTGAAACTTTGGAAGACAAACCCGATTTTTCCACGCCGGAGGAACGTGCGGTCGCGTTCGTTGAGCGTTGAGACATCTTGTCCGTTCAGATAATATGTGCCGGAAGTGGGGGTGTCGAGCAGACCGAGGATGTTGAGCAGCGTGGTTTTTCCGCATCCGGAAGGTCCCATGATGGCAACAAATTCGCCTTTGGTTACTTCGAAATTCAAATCGTTGATTGCAATGGTTTCGACTTCGCTCGTGCGGAACGATTTTTTTAAGTTTTCTGTTTTAATGATAGCCATAATAGTTGATGTTTTAATTGTTGTTCATTTTAGAATTAGTTTGTCGGCATTGCCGAATTGTTCGTAGCCGGAAATAACAACTTTTTCTCCTGCTTGCAAGCCTTCAATCACTTCGTAGTATTGCGGATTTTGCCTGCCAATACGGATGGGACGCCGAGTTGCATTCTTGCCGTCGGGGTCGACTACGAATATCCACGTTCCGCCGGTCGAAGTGAAAAATGCTCCGCGCGGCAATAGGATGCTTTCGGTGGACTCTCCGAGTTCGAGATTGATGTAGTAGGATTGCCCGTTGCGGATGTTGTCGGGCTTTGCGCCGACGAAATCGAAATCGGTTTGGAATTTGCTTTCGCGCACGTCGGGATAGACTTTCCGCACACGCAGCATGTAGGTGGAATCCTGTCGTTGAAATTCTCCCGACAAGCCGGCGACAACGCGGTCGATATAGTGCTCGTCGATATTGGCTTCGATTTTATGTCCGGTCATCACGTTGATGCGGCCTATCATTTTTCCTGTGGCAATGCTTTGCCCTTGCTCCACGTCGAGAAAGCCCAATTCGCCGTCGGCAGGCGCGCATATGGTCAACTTGGAACGGCGGTCGCGAATGAGGCTCAGGCTTCGCCGCATGTTTTCAAGATCGTTTTCCAATTGCGACATTTGGAGCGACCGATAGATGGAATCTTGCCGGAGCCGTTCTGTCACGAGGCGGCTTTTTTCGACAGCAAGCTCGTAGTCTTCGCCGGCTTTCAGATATTCTTCTTTCGACACGAGTTCTTCGCCATACAGCCTTTTGTATTGGAGATAAGTGCGTTTCTTTTGACGAACGTCCATGTCGAGTTGCGATTTCTCCGTGAGGTTGTTCAGGCGGTCTTGTTCCATGGTGACTTGCGTGTTGCGCAAGAAATTTTGTTTTTCCGCCAATTCTGCTTCGGCATTCATGATTTCGAGGTCGAGCGTCGAATTGCGCAATTGCAATATTGGATCGCCGGCATGGACGGTAGCGCCCTCTTCGAGGAATTTTTGTTCTACGATGCCTCCTTCTTCTGCACTGATTTGAATGGAATTCGACGGTTGCACGATGCCGATGATGCGGATATAGTCGTTGAATTTGCCTGCTTCGACGGTTGCGATGGTCACGGCGTTGCGGTCGATTCGGGTTGTTGTTTTTTTGTTGCTATTCCATATCCATACGGCAATGCCGACGATGCCAATTGTGGCGATTGCAACGGTTGCAGCTTTTTTTGCGTTGGGAAGCCGCTTTTTTTTCAATTGTATGTCCATATTTCAGTGTGTTTTTTATTCGAAAATGATGATGTTTGTGCGATAATATTCCAACAGTCGGCGTTTTATGCCGAGTGTCAATGTGCTTCTCACGGTTTCCGCTTGCGATTCGAACCATGTATTTGCCGTTTCCTGCATGTCGAGGAAACTCATCAGCCCTTCTTCATATTTTTTGCGAGCCAATCGATAGGCGATTGAGTCGGATTTCGTTTTGCGTTCCATTTTGTCGAGTTCTTTGACAAGATTGTCGCAATCTACGATGGCTTGGCGGATGTCGATGTCGAGTTGGTAAAGATTGCGATTGTATTCGAGTTGCGCGTTTAATTCCGAATTTTTTGCTTTTTGCAATGTGGTGTGGCGCGAAAGTCCGTTGAACAAAGGAATGCTCATGCTCACTCCCACATATTGGCCGAAATTGCCATTCATTTGCGTGCGGAAACTGTTGTTGGCGGAACCGATGTGCCGGTAATAGCTGTCGGACAAACCGGCTTGCAAAGATATGGATGGCGACAATGCGCCTTTTGCTTGGCGCACGGCATCGCGCGATATTTCGACGTTGAGGCGAGCTTGGCGTGCGAGCGGATTGTTTTCGCGCGCGAAGTCGATAATTTCGTTGAAGTTGGTTTCGGCGGCTTCAAAAGGCAACAGCTCGGTCGACGGATCGGGCAATCGAAGCGTGTCGGAGATGGGGAAATTCATCGCGTTTTTCAGCGATAATTCGGCTGTTTGCAGTTGTCCGAGCGTGGCGGTGTGCGTGTAGTCGTCTTCTGCATATTGTGCTTCTGCTTGGCTCACTTCGATGGCGCTGTTCATCCCAAGTTCTTTCATGCGGCGCGATTTTCCGAGCAAGGCGCGGCTTTCTTCGAGTTTCGACGCTGTGATTCCCGACAGTGCGCGATAGTATTGCAAGTTGACGTATGCTTCCATCACTTTCAGCGCTGTTTCGTCTTTCGCGTTTTGCAGTTTTTCTGTCGATTGCTCGCGCTGCTTTTTTGCTTGGCGGAATTGATTGACGATTTGCCCGCCGGCGAATATGGTCCACGATGCGCTTAGCGAATATGAATTGTTGAATGTTTTCAGGTTGTTGTAGGAGTTTGTGGATGGGTCTATGGAACGCCCGAAGCTATAATCTGCGCTTACGGAAGCTCCTATGGTTGGAAAGAATGATGCTACTGCCTGCCGATAGTCGCTGCGGCTGTTGTCGAGCGATATGGCATTGGCGCGCACGTCGAAATTATGTTCGACGGCATAGCGCATGCATTTGTCGATTGTCCACACGTCTTGCTGGGCAAATAGCAGATTGGTGGCGCACGTAAAGGAAAAAATTATGGTTGCGTACCGTTTCATTTTATTAGTTTGTTTTCTTATTAGATGCACGAAGATGATGCCAAATCGCTAAAATGTTGTTCGATAGTGTTATGCGAAAATGGGGTTTTGCCGGAATGTCAAAAAAACATACACTTTCTACTAATATGTAGACAAATCAATGTTTGTCCATGAGTATTTGTTTTGCATGGGATAGGCGCCTCGGAAATGCAAATTGAGCAAGCTCTTTGCATTTCGCTCACCTTGCGGTATATTTAGATAATATAGGCTGCGGTTCGGAAATGCAAATTGAGCAAGCTCTTTGCATTTCGCTCACCTTGCACTATATTTAGATAATATAGGCTGCGGTTCGGAAAAACAATTTCAAACAAGTTTGATTGTTTTCCACTCACCTTGCACTATATTTGCGCTATGAAGATTATCGGGATATTGTCGGATACGCATGGATGCTGGGACGATCGGTTTGCTCGGCATTTCTCCGGATGCGACGAGATTTGGCATGCCGGCGATATTGGCAGCGACGATGTGGCGGAGCGTTTGGAGAAAATCGCGCCTCTTCGCGCTGTTGCGGGAAATATCGATGGAGCTGCGCTTCGTCGGCGTTTCGGCACATGGGCGGATTGGACAACCGATGGCGTCAATGTGTCGATGACTCACATAGGGGGCTATCCGGGACGATATGCAGCCGGCGTGCGGTTTAAATTGGAAACGAAACGTCCGCAAATTTTTGTTGCGGGCCACAGCCATATTCTGAAAGTGATGTACGACAGACAATTGCAATTGCTGCATATCAATCCGGGGGCTGCCGGCGTTTATGGATGGCAGGCGGTGAGGACGTTGCTGCGGTTGACGATTGATAATGGGATTATCAAGGATTTGGATGTCATCGAATTGGCGAAGCCGGGAATGAAAAATATTTGAGCGATTTGAACGAAAAGGACAAAAACGACGTTACCTATATAAAACAAACCGAAAGGCTTTATGAAAAAATTAGTTTTGACTTTGGCAGTGCTTTTGGGCGGACTTGGCATTGCATTCGCCGTGAGCCAACGCACGAACGATTCTGAAAACCGCAATGTGGAGGCATGTTGCAATTATGAAAATTGTTGCTGCGAAAATGCCGGTTGCTGCGAAGCGGAGGAATGCAATCCGGAAGAATGCGAATGCGGCGATGAGGGTTGCTGCATGGCAGAGTGCCGCGACGACCGCCGTTGCTGCGGTTACGACAATTATCGCCATCACTCACGGCATCACCATCGCCATCATCACAGGCATGGTTGCTGCCATTGAAAAAACCGGTCTGTAATAAAGAATAAGGCATGCTTTACGAGAAAGGAAGCATGTTTTTTTATATGTTCGAAGCAGTAAAAAATGGATTATTCCGTTTTATTGGTGTTTAAAAAAACGAGAAAGATGGGAATTCGATTCATTTTGGCAACAGGAGTTATGTTGTTGCCCGTTTCTTGGTCTTTTGCACAAGGAGAACAAAGGGATTCAATTGGGGCGGAAAAAATGATCCATTTGCAAAATGTGGAAGTTGTCGGGCGACAATCGCGGTCGAATTCGGGGACGCTGGACATGGGAATGCTTCGGCTGAACAAAGACCAACTTTTCAATTTGCCGTCTATGACGGGAGAGCCGGATATTGTCAAGGCATTGGCGATGCAATCAGGTGTTTCAGAGGGAGTAGAGGGTTTTTCGGGCCTTTATGTGAGAGGTGGAAGCAATGACCAAAATTTGATTTTATTTGATGGCGTTCCGCTTTATCAGATTAGTCATCTTGGCGGACTTTTTTCTTCTTTCAATACGGAAATCGTGCGAGACGTGACTTTTTACAAGTCATCTTTTCCTGCCAATTATGGCGGACGACTTTCAAGCGTGGTCGATATCCGAACGAAATCGCCGGATTTTGATTCCTATCACGGCGCGGCTTCATTGGGATTGACATCGGGTATGTTTCATTTAAGCGGTCCGATCTCAAAGGGCAAAACGGCTTTCGATGTCTCTTTGCGCCGTTCGTGGCTGGATATTCTTTCCGCTCCGGCGATTGCTATTCTTAATGCAATCAACGCATCGAATGAGTCTGATATCATTGGGCGTTATGCTTTCACAGACTTGAATGCCGCAGTGGAACATCGATTTTCCGGCACAAACCGGCTTCGTGTCAATTTTTATTGGGGAAATGATTTGTTTAAGTATGGAAGCAAAGAGAGCAATGAAGCTGATATGGAGCAAAGTGTGGATAAGTTGCGTTGGGGAAACATGTTAGTGTCGGCGAGTTGGGCTTATCGCTACAATGACCGTTGGAGCTCGCATGTTACAGCTTCGTTTGTGCGTTATAAATCAATTTACCGGCAGGAAATGCGAGAACGGCACAACTTGGATGAAGGAGCAGGCGTGGTAGAGGAATTTGCCGAACGGGAAGATCAAAATCGCATGGACGACATGTCGCTGGCGGCAGACTGGCTGTATGAAAAAGGACGCAAGTTGCAATTGCGGTTGGGGGGCTATCTGATGTATCATGATTTTTTGCCTTCCTATGTTCATTATACTTCGGTATCGGCGGAAAATAGTATCGATAAGATGCTTTCCGATTACAGCATCCATGCCGGCGAAGGTGGCGCTTATGCTGATGTGGCGTTTTCTCCTATGCCATGGTTTGGAGTTGATGCAGGGTTGAGGTTGGCGGCTATGCGTATTTATGGACATTGGGAAACATCGGTCGAGCCACGTGCCGTTGTGCGGATTGGTTTGCTCGACGGGTTAAGTTTGAAAGCCGGTTATGCAAGGATGGGACAATTTGTGCAACAGGTGAGTGACAGTTATGTGAATTTGCCCACCGACAATTGGATGCCAATGGGGCGATTGGCAGAGCCTTTGACAAGCGATCAGCTGTCGGGCGGCATTTATTATGATTTCGACAATGGCGTGTCGCTTTCAGCCGAAGGATATTATAAATGGTTGGATGGCATTGCTGAAGTTACGGAAGATTATTCGTATGGATACGACAAAATGCAAAACATCCTTTATGGCGAAGGCAAAGCCTATGGCGTAGACTTGTCGGCGGCAGGCAATTTCGGACGATTGTCGGGAAGCGTGAGCTACGGGCTTTTGTGGTCGAATCGGCGAGTTGATGGCATTAATGGAGGGAAGTGGTATCCATCTAAATTCGACAACCGGCACAAGGTGAACATAGTTGCAAATTATAAATTGACAAACCGGATCGAACTGAACGTTTCATGGATATTTGCGACAGGGAATCGCATGACTGTGCCGTTGCTAATGTATCAAGGATTCCAAGATACCGGCATTCCTGACGACATCGCACCGAATGAGATGCTTGGCTATGAGAATCTCGGCTTGAAGTATTTCGCGGAGCGCAACAATGTGCGATTGCCGGCATATCATCGGCTCGACATAGGAGCATCATTTGCGCGAGCTTTGAAGAATGGGCGAAAAGGCGTGTGGCGTGTCGGGCTTTACAATGCGTATTGCCACATGAACGCCATGGTGGTGAAGCGGAAAGAAATGGTAGAAGGTGGATTCATCGATTATGGTTCGTCTCGTCCATGGAATGTGACTTATGAGACATTCTCGATGTTTCCGATCGTACCGAATGTATCGTATACTTTATATTTTTAAATAGGAAAGAAAAAATGGAGCTTGGGTTTGATAATATGCGCAAAGCGATATGCGCGGTTGCTTTTATGCCGCTGTTTGCTTCTTGCTATTCTGATATTAATTTTGAAAGTCAAATGCCGGACACATTGCCTGTCATTAACGCTGTTGCCACTCCCGATACGGTCGTAATGGCAAGCGTGAGCCGAACGTATGATGCTTCCGAGGAATTAACGGGCGTTCAACTTCGCGATGCCGCTGTTTCGCTTTTTGTGAATGGCAAATTGCATGGTCAAATGATTCCGAAGATTTTCGATGTCGACATTCCCGTAGGAAGCACAGGCACATCGGATGAGTTGCGTAAAAACAAGGTCGTTTATGTGTCGGATTATGTGCCTTCCCCACATGATCGTATTGCCATTGAGGCTCATACGGATTACGGAAATGCTCGTGTTGAGGATATTGTGCCGGAAGCTGTGGCAATTGATGATGCAAAAGTGGAATACACTGCTATTTCGACCGATTGGGGATCGGTAGAATATCATATTGATTATAAAATTCGGTTTCAGGACAATCCGGTACAAAAAAATTACTATTTCTTAACCGTCGGGGCTGTCGATGATTGGGATGTAGGGATGGTGTTTATTGATTATGTGGATCCTGTTTTTGAAATGCAAAATCAAGATATGGCAGAAACAATAGCCGGCGATGGAGCTCTTGAAAATTCATGGGGCATGACTTTCGACGACACTTTGATCAATGGGATGGATTACGAGATGACGGTGAAAGAGGAAGTGCAGTTTCTCACAGAAGGGGTGTCCGTGTTGAGGGAGATTAGGCTTTATTCGGTGTCGGAGGATTATTATAAGTATTTGCGAAGCGTTTTGAAGGACAAAAGCAGGGAGGATTCTGCATTGGGCGATTTGGGCTTTTACGAGCCGGTCGAGATATTTTCCAATGTGAAAGGCGGGGTCGGCATTTTGGGTGCGCAATGCTGTGCACGCCGTTTGGTGGAGATATGCAGGCAAGAATAGAAAGTTATTGTTTTGCGATCAACACTACGGCATAGGCCGCGATACCTTCTCGGCGGCCGGTGAATCCGAGTTGCTCGGTGGTAGTCGCTTTGATGGAAATGTCGTCGGGAGCACATGAGAGGCATTCGGCGAGCGTCGCTTGCATTTCCGGAATGTGCGGATTGAGTTTGGGCGCTTCGGCGCAAATGGTGATGTCGGCGTTCCCGAATGTGTATCCCTTTTGATCGAGCAAGTTGGCCACTTCCCTGAGCAGCTTTTTGCTGTCGATGCCTTTGTAGCGCGGGTCGGTGTCGGGAAAATGGTAGCCGATGTCGCGCAGGGCAGCCGCTCCAAGCAAGGCATCGCAAAGGGCATGGATTGCCACGTCGGCATCGCTGTGTCCATCGAGTCCTTTCTCGTGGGGAATGCGTATGCCGCCAAGCCACAGCTCGCGTCCTTCGACAAGGCGATGGACGTCGAATCCGAAACCGGTGCGAATGTTTAAGCTCATGTTGTTATCGTCCTAACAAACTTTTTAATCCGTCCATGTCGAACGTGAGCGAGAAGCGCAACGTTTGGTCGAGCGGGCTGCTTTGCGCTGTCGCGATCATATAGGAAGCGTCGAGTTGGACCACGTTGAGGGAAAAGCCTGCTCCAAAAGCGAAATATTGGCGGTTTCCTTTGTCGGGATTCTCATAGAAATAACCGGCGCGAACGAAAAATTGCTGATTGTAGTTGTATTCTGCGCCAACCGAGAAATTGATTTCTTTCAATTCTTCTTTGAAACCGCCCGGCGCGTCGCTGAACGATTTGAAGATGCCGGAAATGGAGGAGGTGTTGCGCCATTCGTCGAGCGCGTTTTCATATCCTTCGCTGTCGAATGTCCCGTCGTTGGCCGTATAGTCGGATTCGCGAGGGCGAGTAGGCACGAGGAGTTTGTTCACGTCGAATGAAAGCGCGAGGTTGTTGTATTGTGCCAATGGGAATGTAAACGTGGTCCCCAAGCGGAAGTTTGTCGGCAAGAATGCAGGATCGTTGCCGTCGTTGTAGGAAACTTTTGAACCGATGTTGGAAATGTTGAAACCCCACGACCATTGGCATTCGTTGCGTCCGATAATCGGATAGGTGGTCAAAAAGCCGGAAATGTCGGCGGCAAATGCCGATGCGCCGGTTTGCTGTTCGGCCGAATAAGCGTCGCTGAAAGCGAGGTCGGAATAGATGTAGCGGAGCGCTACGCCCATGGAGAAACTTTCCGACAATTTGCGCGAATAGCCCACGTCGAAGGCAAGTTCGTAGGGGTTGACAGAATTGACAGCTACTCCGGAATCATCGGTCATGTCGATTTCGCCAAGCGAGAAATATCTGAGCGAGGCGCTGACGGCTTGATTGTCGCTTCCTCCAATTTTCCAATATCCGGAAAGGTTTGCCAAATAGATGTCGTTGACCAATTTGCGAAGCCATGGCGTGTACGACAAGCTGATAGCGGCCGTGCTATAAGCAAAAGCGTATTTTGAGGGATTCCAAAATTGCGAATAGGCATCCGGTTCGGTGGCTGCCCCTAAATCGCCCATGGCAGCGCCGCGCGCGTCCGGAGCGATATTGAGGGATGTGACGCCGGTTTGAATCGGGTTGAATTGGTTTTTCCCATCTTCTGCAATTGCCGGAATCGAAATTGCGATGGCAAGGATGGCTGCAATATACGGTTTTATTTTCATTCGTGTTTTCTTTGTCTAGTTTACATGTAATAACTCTGAAAACCGTTTTTTATTGCTCTGTCACGACTATTTTTTTGATGTTTGTGCCAACTCCGTCGACGATTCCATAAAGGTTGTAGACGCCGGCCGGAAGCCGGAAGCCGTCGTTGTTTTTGCCATCCCATTCAAATGGGATTGATGCGGCGTTTTCTCTGAAAAGGATATTTCCGGAGTCGTCGGTTACCCGAATTTCGGCATTTTCATAAATGAGCTCTCCATTTTCCGATTTGACGACGATGGTGGCCATGTCGCGAATGGCTGCTTCTTCCATGTCGATGGTGTAGCCGTTGCCGGCTTCGATGAAGAAAGAAATGGTTCGTTCGGCAGCATTTCCGGCCAAATCGGTTGCTACCAACCGAGCTGTGTGCCGTCCTTGCGGCAAGTCGTAAAGAGGGATGATCACTTGCCATTTCCCGTCGTTCAGGGTGAACGACGAGGGCGAGTATGCCGTTTCTCCGTCGAGCGACAAATAGACAGATGTGGAAATCGTTTCAGTTGCTATGTTCAACGCGCGATTGTCGGACACTTCCGCATACACTTTGCAATCTTGACCGAGGATGTCGCCGTCGATGAAATCAGAGGTGTTCAGGTACATGGAATTGATTGTCGGCGTAATGTCGTCGGGGTCGGTGTCTTCGGATACGGAAGAGACGGCGAGCGCTTCGCATTTCCCGGATACGATGGTGCGCTTGTCGTCGGACACGGCGACGATCCGCAAGGGCTTGATTCCACCGTCGAGGCGCGTTTGTCCCGGAATGGTGAGTTTTGCAGTAAATTCCCCGTTGACGATTTCAGCGCCGGATTGCGCCAGTATTTCTCCACGGTCGGTCAAATGCTCGGTGCCGCTATAATTAATGGTCAAATAGTCTTTCTCCGAATCGAAAAGCGCGATGGATGCGTAGCCGTTGAATTCAGCGTCGATGCCTTCTATGGAGGAGACATGCCCTTTTAAGGTGATTTCGTCGCCCAAGCCGGCATTTATTGTTTCGCCGTCAGTGGCGATTCCGTTGATTTCTGTCAATTCGACATCGTTTTGGGGCAATCGGACACGCATGGCAGGATCGCCGAGCAAGTGGTATTTCAGACGGTTCTTGGTATTGTCGTTGCAATAGTTTTTGGCATTGGCCAGAATTCTTCCGATTGTCATTTCTCCTCCATAGGTGGATGCAGCCCGTCCCAAATATTTGCCGAAGGCATCGGAAAGTTTTCCGTTGAGGGTCGTGTATGCCTGTCGTGTTGCCGAGATTGCAGCGATGATGCCTCCGTGGTTGTTGAGCATCAAGCGGTCGATGAATGTGACTTGTCCGATGTCGTATCGGCCGACGTCGCACGAAGAAAAATACATGATGGGCGGAATGGCATATTTGGTCTTGCTC
Organism: uncultured Porphyromonadaceae bacterium; assembly: GCA_900541555.1. Lineage (GTDB taxonomy): Bacteria > Bacteroidota > Bacteroidia > Bacteroidales > Muribaculaceae > Limisoma > Limisoma intestinavium. The sequence goes on from UQKE01000018.1 coordinate 23,797, forward strand.
GCTTTTTCGGCATCCATCAGGACTGTGGATTTCGACATGTTCTGTATGCTTGAATGCCCGACGAAAAGCACGAAATTTTGTCCTGCATCCAAATGGTTTACGAATTGGTGCCTTGTGTCCATTGCCTCATCGTATGCAGCCATGTAGATTTTGCTGATGTTCATGTCGTAATTTCCGTTTTTCTCGAATTCGTCGACGAATGTTTCGCACTGATGCGCGTGGATGTCGTCGTCGCCATTTTCGCCAATGAGCAGCAGGTTGTTTCGCCAAACGGAGCTTTCGTTGTCGATGTTTTCCATGTAGTCGAGCAGTTTGTCGACATATTCTTTCATTTCGGATTCGACGACAAATTGAATGCGGCCGATCGCGATGTTCACAATGGGCAATTCAATTGAATTGTTTGTTTCGGAGAAAACCCCGAAAAAATCGTCGGAAGAATAGGAATTGACATCGTGCGAACTTTCGTCGCTTTGCCAAGTGAGCAATTTGTCGGATTTGTCTTGATTGAAAATTTGCCTGTTGTCGTATGTGCCTCCACCAAAAAGCAGCAAATAACGGAATTTCTTTGAGTCGCGCTGGTAGTACATTTTGGCGATGCGGCGGTAGGCCATGGCGTCGGGCGTGCCGGACGAAAATTCATTGAAAATTTTGTTGTGGTCGACTACTGCCACGTCCATGTCGTCGTGCGTGCGGTGGTAATCGGCAATTCGTTCGGCTTGTCGGGCCAAGTTGGCAGTGGTTATGATCAGCATGTCGGGCGTAGCCGAGGCATGGAGATTTTGGTTTTCGACAATCTCGGCAAATTCCGGTTCGAATTGTTTTTTTGAAGTGTCGAAATAGACAAGCTCAACCCATTCTCGGGATATTTCCGGATAAAAAATGCCATGTCCGGAGTCGTCGATGGATATTGAATATTCGGCGATGGGATATGCCACATCAGGATAAGCGTTGCTGTCGTCGACTATCCATGCGTGGGTTGTCGGCGTGGCGTTGGCAATGCGGATGCCTTCGTCGCCCGTTGGCAAGTTGTAGAATCGCCGGGCTTGCGCGGAATCGGCCGGAATGGCGTTGACGGCGGGATAGCCTACCGTGAGATAGTCGATTCTTCCAACCGACACGTTGCCGGGCGAAGTCGTTAATTTTACGGAAACCGTATTTTTGCTTTTGTCGGCAGCAACAGCTCCGGAAATGTCGAACACATCGTAGACAGCGTGAGAATCGCTTTCGTTTTGCGAGAAAATGTTTGTGTCGTTGTAGGTTATTTCGTTGTTATCGACAGTGATGGCGACTGTTTGGTCGGTGCTCGATTTGATGCCGGTAGAGGCATACACGGTGAACTGCCCGTCGGCAAGCTGCGGCAGAGGGATGGTGAACGATATGTTGCCTGTGGAAGAAAAATTCTCGCCAAGGAATTGTTTTCCCGAACGTGCGAGATTTGTGAGCTCGGCTTCGTGTGTCCAAAAATCGATGCCGGAATCGAGCCATTGCGAGGCGTCGGCGGCCTCATTCGTTTGGGTCGGCACTTCTGCAAGCTCGATTGCTTCATTGTCGGTCAGAAAATAATAACTGTCGTTGGAGTATGTATTGCGTTTGAGTTGGTTGTAGAAATTTCCGTCGCTCGAAGATATGTTCTCTTGGCTGAGGCTGCGTGCGTAGAAATAGATGGTATTGTCTTCGTGAAGAGCCGGCACTTGTGGCAGATCGTCGGTGAAAGGATCTGTAAATCCTTCTGTTGCTGCTATTCCTCCCATGCCGAACACTTTCACTCGTGAAGGGTCTGTGAAGCCGAATTCTTGCAAGCGCTCGTAGGGGATTTCATATACGCCGGATCGGCCGACTTTGATTTTGACCCATTTTCCCGTCGAAAGGACAGACGATTCTTTGAAGTCGACTTTGGCATGCATGTAGGAGGTCGAAAGCAATGCCAGAAGTAAAAAAAGTATTTTTTTCATCGGGCGATGAGGAGTTTTATTTGATTTTGATATTTAATGATTCGTAATTTCCCAATTTGACTGCAATATGGTCGTCGAGCGACAATTTGTGGAAGTCGCCGCGTTCGATGAGCAAGCAATCGCCCATTTTCAGTGTGAAAAATTGACTGACGTAGGCGATCATCGTGTCGAAATCTGGGATTTTCGGCGATGAAACTTGTTCGATTTTTATTCCGTTTGTTGAGAATGTCACCGGCAGTTCGTTTTCCAAAAGGTCTTTGTTTTCCTTGCAGAAAGAGCCTACGATGACAGCTCCGTCGAATGCTGTGGCAAGCGCCCACGGCGCGTGAGCGGCTTTTAATTTTTCCAATAAGTCGGATGCTTCGATTGTGAGGCAAATGCCGGCTTCTTCGTAGTATCGGGATGCAAATTTTGCCGCGATGTTTTTGCCAAGGCGGCAAATGCGAATGCCGACGGCTGCCCTGCATCTGAATGACTCGGAGAAGTCGGGGAGAAAGAAAGGTTTTCCTGTTTTTTGAATGGCAGATTCCGGAATCACGTCGATTGCCGGTTCCGTCATGCCTGAAATTTCCCTAAGCCTGATAATTTTCACTTGTTGCCGTTAATTCTGTTGTACATCACTGCAAGATGAGCGTAGATGGAGGTGTTTTGAATTACGACGTTGTCGGATACTTTGATGCGAAACGGCGTAAAGTTCCAAATGGCACGCACTCCGCTTTCAATCAATAAATCGGCAGATTCCTGCGCGTATTCGACAGGGACGGTGATTATGCCGATTTCTGCATTATATCGTTCTTCTTGCTTTTTGAGTTCTGAAATATGGTAAATGGGCGTGCCGCATATTTCCGTGCCGACTTTTTTCTCGTCTACGTCGAATCCGGCCACGATGTGAAGCCCATATTGCATCAATCCTGAATCTTGAATTAGTGCGGAGCCGAGGCTGCCGGCTCCCATGATGAAAGCTGTGTGGTCTTCGTGAAAGCCGAGGAAGTTGGACAATTCTACGGCAAGATGCTCCACTTGGTAGCCAATCCGTGTTTTTCCTTTGATGTTGAGAAACGACAAATCTTTGGCTATTTGCGACGCGTCTACATTGATTTTTCTTGCAATTTGCGTCGATGACACATATTCCGTGTGTTGGGAACGCAACATGTTGACATACGCCAAATACCACGGCAGCCTGCGCAACGTGGGTTCGGGCAATAAGATTTTTTTCTTTTCTTCGTTCATGATTTGTCGCGTTGCAATTTGCAAATTGTTGGTTGCAAAGTTACAGACTTTTTTTAACAACGGCAAATGCCTTTGTGTCATTCAGACGCGACTGCAATTCGTTGGCATATAGACGACTCCTCACCGCCGTCGGTGGATACGGTGGCGCGATAAAGGTATATGCCGCGGTTGACACGCCGCCCTGTCCCGTCGGTGAGATCCCATGTGATAGGCATTGACGTGTACATGTCGCTTCTTCCTGTGGTTGTCGTGGTCCATACGGTTTGTCCCATCAGGTTGTAGACGTAGAGTGTCACGTTGAGCAACGCGTCGGGGCGATTATGCTCGATGTAGAAGTCTGCGCTTGTTTTTGCCGGATTGGAAGTCGTGTAGATTCTGAACAACGATGGTTTTTGTCCTTTCTCTACGTTGAATGAAATTTCTTTCTCCGAGTAATTCCCGTACACGTCCCATACGCGGAGTTTCAGCGTGTGGGGACCTTCGGACAACTCGTCCATTTGGTATTGGATTCGTCCGTTTTTCTCGGAATCTTGCGTATAGTAGTTTTCAAGTCCGGAAATGGTTGTTTTGTTGTCGAGGATGAGCGTGATGGCATGTCCGATGTCGAAAGTCGACAGGTTGATGCCCGATTCGTCTCTGAACGAGGCAAGCAAGAACGGGGTTTCATTGACAGTGTCGCCATCTTTGAACGATTCGCCGTTGAGCGCAAGCAGCGTGATTTCCGGTCCTTCGGTGTCGCCATTGTCGGTCGTGTCGAAACCATAGGCATAGAAATTCTCATTTTTTCCAAGGGCGTCGATTCCATTCGATTCGGCGTAGAAAATGGCCATCGCCGGAGTGTAGTTGTTGACGATGGAGGTGGGCATCCGGAATTTTATGGAGAATTCGCCATTCTTGACAGAGTCGTTGCCGACATAGAGCCGGTTCGGATGGTCTTGATAGGTGACGACGGCTCCTGCGTCGTCGCTGTCGCTGTCGCCTTTTCCATAAGTGGAAACCGACATTTCGGCATCGAAGACGCTTACGGAAAGCAATCCTGTGAAATCGGTCAGCAATGCGCCGGAATTATCGGTCACTTTCCCTTTTATTTCCACTTCTTGGCGTGCTTGGATTTCCGGCATGTTGCCTTCCGACACTTCAATGCCGTTGATCGACGTGACGGATATTTGATGTTTAGGATAATTCAACCTTAGGGCAGGGTCTCCAATCAGCGCGTATTTCAAGCTGTGGGATGCATTGCCGGATGAGCCCGACGAGCCATTCGGCTTGTTGTATATGGGGTCGTTTTTGGCGTTTCTGAGCACGTCTCCAATTCGTGGCATTTCTCCATTGGGAAGAGGTGCAAACATGTGTTTCCCAAGCGCCATCAACAGTACGCCGTTGGCATCCATGCCGGTAGCGCGAGAAGCCGTGATCAGCCCGATTGCGCCGCCTTGCCCGTTGAGGAACAGTTCTTCGCCTCCCGACACGTCGGGCGAATCCCATGGGGTAAATTCGCATGTTCCGGTATAGAGCAGGGGCAGGTGCTTGTAGTAAAATTCGTTTTCGATGTCTTGCCAGCGAAGCAGTCCGTTGTGGGTCCACGATACGGGGTTGCCGTGCCCGAGATAGCTGGCAAAAATGACGCCGTTGCGGAAATTGCGGTACATTTGTTCGCGAGCTTCGGGAAATGTATACGATGAACCGGCATCGTAGGCGTCGAGGTAGACGCGGCTGATGTTGTATTTGTCGGCGCCGTTGGCTTCGAGGCTTTCGACACCGTCGTTGGAACGGTTCATGTGGATGCCGTTGTCGCCATTGTCGGCAATGACCATGATGCGGCTTTTCCAGTCGCCGAGGTCGGTGTCGGATGCGTAGCTGTATATTTTGTCGACTGCGATTCTTGCTTCGTCGATGCTTTTCACGGGGATTCGCCCGATGCCGATATTGAGGGTTTTATAAATATTGATTTTGCTCACGTCCGTTCCATCTTCAAGGAAGCCGAACACGTCGTCGCTATTGAAACTCGACGATTTTGACGTGCTGTTTTCCGATTCCCAAGTGAGCAATTTGGGGTATCTGGCGGATTTCCCATTTGAGGTGACTTGGCGGTTGTCGAATACGCATCTGCCGAAAAGCAACAGGTAGCGGTATTTTTCATTGCTGTATTCATCTTCGTTGATCGACCGGTCGTACCACATTTTGGATATTTTCCGGTATGCCATCGCATCGGGCGTGCCTGACGAAAATTCGTTGTAGACAGCTTGGTCGGTGACAACTTGTACTTTCATCCCGTCTGCATTGCGATGGAGCTCGGCGAGCCGTTCGGCTTCGCTGATGAATGCGGAAGGCGTGATGATCAGCATGGTTGGCGTTTCTGCCCCATGCAAGTTTTGGTTGGCAATTGCGCCTTCGCTCGTAGGCGACGGGTAGGAAGCCGTCGGGTCGAATGCGACATATTCCCGTTTGCCGGATTCCGTTTGCCGGAAATAAGCCGACCCTCCGGATTCTTGGAATGCAACTGTCTTGGGAGCATGGGCGGTGGTAATGTCCCAAATTTGCAATTTTGTCGAAGCGCCTGCAAGGGAGAATACGCTGTCGCGGCAACTTGTCGTGAAACTGCGGAAATAGAATTCGTTGCGATCTATTTCCAACCGGCGCACATAGTTTATCGTGATGTAATCCAAATTGGCCAAATCCACAACGCCCGACCCGTTGAATGCAAGGCGGAGGTTCAGATCTTCGCCGTCCATGTCTATGGAATACGATCCTGTGCCCAAGACGCCGATTCCGTATTCCGTGTCGGTGTTTTTGCCGAAACGGATAGAGCCGATTTGGTTTTCTCCGGACGATATGTTGAGGTATGCGTCGGCGCTTCGGGGCATTGCCATGAATTGCACTTTGACAATGGCTTTTTTGTTGCCGTCGATGCCGGTCAGGTTGAAGTCGAAATCGCGTGTTTTCGTGTATAGGAAATCTTCGCCGAGAATGATGCGTCCTGTGGTGGACGGCGCGGTGAAGTCTTCTTCATGGAAAAGCCGTTCGGGGAATGTGGTGATTAATTTGTCGTCGGCAGATTCGGCTTCTCCTGTCGATTCCAAGGCGGCAGGTTCCAATGTGTCGGTGTCGGTCACGAAATAATAGCCGTAAAGCGAGTATGGGTTGATTTGTTGTCCATATCGGAGCAGGCCGGTGGAAGCATATTGCCACGATACAGGGCCTTGTGCGTAAAACAGTATTTTCCCATTGGATTGGAAAGTTGGCACTTGCGGAAGGTCGTCGATAGATTTATTGTCGAGCCTTTCAGAAATCATGGCTCCGCCATAGCCATAAATCTTCACTTTGGAAATGTCGTTGAATCCCCATGAGGAAAGCGTGCTTTGCGTAATCTGGTGAATGCCGCTTTCTGCCACTTTGATTTTCACCCATCGCCCTTCTGCAAGCACAGAAGCCGACGCATATTTATTGGCTGCATTTGCTCGCATGGGCGCAAATATGCAGGCGATGAGGGCAAGTGTAAAAACGATGTTGTATATTTTGCGTGTCGACATGTGTCTCAAAAGTTCGGATTTGTCCGTATGTTGTTAACGGAACAAGTTCCGTTTTATTGCGAAAACAAAGCGGTCGATTCTTTGAATTGCGCTTTTGTCTGTTCGGTCCATTTCGCCCATTGCGCGCTGTCGCCATTGAATATGTCGAGGTCAACGCGCCCTTCAATGCCGTCGACGTGTCCGCGGTGGCTGTGTTGCCAAAGTATCCATGCCAAAGAGTCGTCGGGTTGCGAGAATGTGCAAATCCACAGGTGGCAATCTTTAAATTGGTCACGAATTAAATTGTCGAATCCTTTTTTGTTGGTATAAATCATGACGGGATATTTGCGGGCGGCCAAAGCGTCGACCATGTTGCGTAATTCTCGTGTCACGGTTTCAGGGAATGGCGTGTAGGGATTGGTGTGGTTTTCGACATCGATTGTGAGCGGTAGTGAGAATTGCTTGCCTGCCACGGCATTCAAGAAATTACGGGCTTGGCTGATGCCGTCGACATCGAAACGGAAAAAATGGTATGCGCCGATTTCCAACCCTGCTTCGGCGGCTTGCCGGTAGTTGCGCTCAAAAAGCGAGTCGCGGAACGATTCTCCTTCCGAAGCTTTGATAATGACGAAGCCAACGCCGGAGGTCTTTGCTTTTTTTAAGTCGACATTGCCATTGTGGGCGGAAATGTCGATGCCGTTGATCGGGTAAGCAGCCGTGTCGGCGGTTTGAATATGGCTCACATGGCGTTTGAGCATGAAGCTGATGCCTCCTGCGAGGAGAACGACGGTCAGCGACAAAAGCGCGATCGCAATTTTATGCTTGCGCCGAAGTGCCATCCGAAACCGATGTTATTTTTTCTTGAACTTTGAACCTGTCCAGCGATAGACGATGCTGTCTGTCAAATATGGAGCAATTTCGGCGGAATCCTCTTTGGAGAGGTAGTCGAGGAGCGTGGTGCATGCTTCGATGCTGCCATCGGGAAGGAAACTGAGGCGGACAAGCGAAAAATCGACGGATTTGAGCAACTCTTCTTTCTTTTTTTTGCCGTCTTTTGTTAGGAAGTCCTCAGTGGAAGGCATTTCCAATAATTGCAAGTCGCCGGATTCGGTTGGGTCGACAAAGCGAATGCGGCTGTCGGCGACGGGGAGCAATATGGTGCGGATAATTGCAAACATCGGTTTGCCATGTCGTGTGTATTGCGCGATTTCTGTGTATGCGCTTTGCGACGTGACGACTTTCAGGTAGTTGTCGGAAAGGGAGTCGATGTAAGCTTCCCCGCCAAGTCGTGTCGGCATTTTTTCCTTTTTCCCATTGTCGTAGTAGTCGAGCATGTCCATGCGCGTCAATTGGTCGATGGTCGGGAATACGTCAGGAATTATGGATTCGCTGAGAAAAAAATCGCGAACGGTTTGGACAATGGCTGTCGAATCGGCGTCTTCGCCAATGCCGGCCTCGTCGCCGGTGTTGGCCGGAACGGAGGCATAAGCGGCGGATAAAATGCCAATGCCGAGAACGACAAAAAGAAATTTTTTCATTGCCATGCGAATTTATCTTCTGCTTTTTTTGCTTTTTTTCTTTTTGAATTTTGCAAAGTGGTCTGATTCGTCGTCGTGCCGTCCTTTGCTGTTCGATTTCCGCTCGGAACTTTTTGAATAGTCGCGATTCGGGTCGGCGATTTCGGCATAGAGGCGTTTTCCGAAATAACGGGCGTTTTTCAGCGCGGCAATGGCTGCACGGCCTTCTCCTTTTCTCACATCGAAAAGCGCGTAGCCCGGAAGCAGGTCGATGCGTCCCACGTCAATGCGCGCCGAAGTGTTTTGATTGAGTGTTTCGATGAGCCTTGCAGGGAAGAACCCGTCGTTTTTTCCTGCATTCACATAGATGCGCTCGTAGCCTTTTTCCGCAGTCCGGTTGTCTTTGTCTTTCCGTTGCCGTTTTTCTCCCGCGTTTTTGGCTCTTTCTTCATGCCGGCTTTTGTGGTCTTCGTAGTCGATTACTTCTTGTGCGTCTTTATAGTAGTCGAGCAAGCGGTTGAATTCGAGCGACACGATGCGTTTAAGCAGGTCGGTCCCCGACAACCATTCCAATTTGCGCACGATGCCGGGCAGGTATTTTGCGATTTCCTCCTCGTTGACTTTTACTTTTTCAATTCGGTCTGCGAGGTTGTAGAGTTGTTTTTCTACGATTCGTTGAGGAGTGGGGACCATTCCTTTCTCGAATGTTTTCCCGATTTTTTTCTCAATGATTTTCAGTTTCGATTTTTCCCGAGAGTGGATAATCGCAACTGAAATGCCGGTTTTCCCGGCCCGTCCGGTTCGCCCGCTACGGTGAGTGTAGGTGGCAGGATCGTCGGGAAGCCCGTAGTTGATCACGTGTGTCAGGCTGTCTACGTCAAGCCCGCGCGCGGCGACGTCGGTGGCAACGAGCAATTGCAATGTCCGTTCGCGGAATTTTTTCATTACCATGTCGCGCTGGGCTTGCGACAAGTCGCCATGAAGCGAATCGGCATTGTATCCGTCGGCTATCAAGCTGTCGGCAATTTCTTGCGTTTCGCGGCGTGTGCGACAGAAGATGATGCCGTAAATATTGGGATTATAGTCGGCAATGCGTTTGAGCGCCACGTATTTGTCTTTGGCATTCACCATATAATAGACGTGTTTCACGTTTTGCGCTCCTTCGTTTCGAGTGCCGATTACGAACTCTTGCGGTTCGTGCATGTAGTTTTTAGCGATTTTAGCGATTTCATCGGGCATTGTTGCCGAGAAAAGCAACATTTTTCGTTCTTCCGGCACATTGTCGAGGATGGCGTTGATGTCGTCGAGGAAGCCCATGTTGAGCATTTCGTCGGCTTCGTCGAGGATTACGGTGTGCACGCCCGACAAATTGACTGTTTTGCGTTTGATCAAGTCGAGCAAACGCCCCGGAGTGGCCACGATGATTTGCACGCCTTTGCGCAGGGTGCGTATTTGACTTTCAATGCTTGAGCCTCCATAGACAGGCAGCACCTTCAAATCGGGAATGTATTTGGAAAAATCGGCAAGGTCGCCGCCGATTTGCAAACATAATTCGCGTGTGGGAGAAATGATGAGCGCTTGCGGCTGCCGAACTTTGGTGTCGATGCGCTGAATGACGGGAAGACCGAACGCTGCGGTTTTTCCTGTGCCCGTTTGTGCAAGTGCAACAACGTCGCCGTCTTCATGTAGCAAATGGGGGATTACTTTTTCTTGAACCGGCATGGGGTGTTCGAATCCCATTTCGTGAATAGCGCGCAATAAATCTTCTCTTACTCCTAATTCTTCAAATGTCATAATTTTACGTCAAAATTTTAATCGTCCAGCGCACCATGCCCCGAATCCGGCTGCAAAGATAATGCAACCGGAGCGAAGTACAATCAAACTTCTTGGATTTTGTTTCTTTTGCGCGTTCTTGCATGTCGCTTTATTATTGGAAGATAGACGTTTTTTTAGAATGAATTTCGATTTTTGGATTGGAATTAAATGTAAATTCGTATCTTCGCGGACAAATATATATTAATTGTTCATTTTTAACTGATTAATACAATGCAGGAAGAAAAAGAAAAAATCGACATTCCTGAAAATGCGTTTCGCGAGCTGAAAGACGGGGAAGAATATGTCCCCGTGATGAAACCCGGAAGCGAATACCCGGAAGTGACGCCCTATTCGGTGTCGGTGGGTTTGCTGATGGCGATTATATTCAGCGCGGCAGCTGCATATTTGGGATTGAAAGTGGGACAAGTGTTTGAAGCGGCAATTCCGATAGCCATCATTGCTGTCGGTTTGTCAGGGGCGTTGAAGAAAAAGAATGCTTTGGGGCAAAATGTGATTATCCAATCGATTGGCGCCTCGTCGGGCATTGTTGTGGCTGGTGCCATTTTTACGCTTCCTGCCTTGTACATACTTCAAGCGACATACGGAAGTGAAATTACGGTGAGTTTCCTTGAAATATTTTTAAGCTCGTTGTTGGGCGGTATTTTGGGAATATTGCTGTTTATTCCGTTCCGTAAATATTTCGTGTCCGACATGCATGGCAAATTCCCGTTTCCGGAGGCTACTGCCACTACGCAAGTGCTGATTTCGGGGGAAAAGGCCGGAAATCAAGCGAAACCGCTTATTATAGCCGGACTTGTCGGCGGTATCTACGATTTTTTGTTGTCGACTTTCGGTTGGTGGGCTGAAACGCTGACCACAAAGGCTACGGCGCTTGGCGCGCATGTGGCGGAGCAGACAAAGATGATATTTAAAATCAATACGGGGGCTGCCGTGTTGGGATTGGGTTATATTGTCGGATTGAAATATAGCTTCATTATTTTTGCCGGCAGCGCATTTGTTTGGTATGTGATAATCCCGTTGCTTGGCATGTCGGTTGAATTTGCCGGAATTAGTCCGGAGGTGATTTTCTCCGAGCAAGCGCGATACATAGGCATCGGCGGTATTGCGATGTCGGGTATCATTGGAATTATCAAATCGTGGGGCATCATCCGCAGTGCAGTCGGCTTGGCCGGTCGCGAACTCCGTGGAAAAGGAGGCGAGAAGGTGGTTGTGAAACGCACGCAAAAGGATTTGTCCATGAAAGTGCTTGTGTTTGCCTTGGCTGCTGCATTGATTGTCACTTTTGTATTTTTCTATTTTGGAATCATTCATAATTTGTTTCAGACGATAGTCGCGTTTCTTGTCGTGACGGTGATTGCATTTTTGTTCACCACAGTTGCGGCCAATGCCATTGCCATTGTCGGCACCAATCCGGTGTCGGGCATGACGCTGATGACGCTGATTATCGCTTCTGCCATATTTGTTGCCATCGGGTTGAAGGGAGCCGGCGGAATCGTGGCTTCGATGGTAATCGGCGGTGTGGTATGCACGGCGTTGTCGATGGCCGGAGGCATGGTGACCGACATGAAAATCGGTTATTGGCTTGGCAGCACGCCGCAAAAGCAACAACAATGGAAGATGATAGGAACGGTCGTTTCGGCTGCTACGGTGGGCGTTGTCATATTGATACTTGCCGAAGTGTACGGATTCACCGGCGACAATGCGCTTGCTGCGCCTCAGGCCAACGCCATGGCCGGCGTGATTGAGCCGTTGATGATGGGCGGAGAAACGCCGTGGATGCTTTATGGCGTTGGGGCGATACTTGCCGTGTTGTTGAACTGGTTGGGCGTTCCGGCATTGGCGTTCTCGTTGGGTATGTTTATCCCGATGGAATTGAATGCGCCGTTGCTCGTGGGCGGTTTGATAAGCTGGTTTGTTTCAACTCGCTCGAAAGACAGTGAAGTCAACAAGGTGCGCCACGATCGTGGCACCTTGCTTGCTTCCGGATTCATCGCCGGTGGCGCTTTGATGGGCGTGGTCAGCGCGGGAATGCGCTTCGGCGGATTTGAATATTCGTGCAGCTTTGACGAATCTACATTGCAAGTTGCGGGCATTGCCATGTATGCATTGTTGATTGCATACTTGATTTGGGATTGCATGCGCGGCAGTAAGAAAGTTTAAGCGAAAACTGCGATAAGCAAAAAGCGCGGAGGACATCAGTCTTCCGCGCTTTTGTCGTATGAAAAGGATTTATTTGTCGGGAGTTTGGCGTCGGGACGCTAAAAATTCCGCGAAGATGGTTGCTGCCGTTTCCACCATTTTCAAGCAAGGGCGGCGTTTGTAGTAGTCAGGGGTGCGGGCCTCCGGCATGGACGGTGTCGGAGCATCTTTTTTTAGCCCAAGCAGTTCGGCGCATGTGAGAGAACCGTTGATTGCTTTGAATCGGGCGGCGAGTTCTTGTACGGCTGCATAATTGGCGCCTTTTGCCAACCTGTCGGAAGGATCGGTGCTTCCGGTTTCCAATCCGGCGAGCATGAACATTCCGCATGCCGTGCCGCACGTCAGCCGCATCCGTCCGATTCCGCCGCCAAACGATGCCGACATGCGCAATGCTGTCGCTTCGTCGATTCCGTAAAGATCGGCAAAGGCGGCAACAACCGATTGCGAACAATTGTATCCTTTTTTGAAATTTTCTACTGCGCGGTTTATTCTGTCTTCGTACATTGCTTGTCCGTGTTTAGAAATTAATGTCGACTTCCACGGGGCAGTGGTCGGACCCGTAAATGTCTGTGTGGATTTTAGCTTCTGCCAATTGCGCTTTCAATCGTTCGGAGACGATGAAATAGTCGATGCGCCATCCTGCGTTTTTTTCTCTGGCACGGAATCGGTACGACCACCAAGAATAGATGTTTTCCATGTCGGGATAAAAGTAGCGGAATGTGTCGACAAAGCCCGCTTTGAGCAACTCGCTGAATTTGGCGCGTTCTTCGTCGGTGAATCCTGCGTTTTTCCGATTGGATTTCGGATTTTTCAAGTCGATTTCCTGATGTGCGACGTTTAGGTCGCCGCATGCCACAACGGGCTTTTTGCGGTCGAGCGAAAGAAGATAGTTTCGAAATTCATCTTCCCAATCCATGCGATAGTCGAGGCGGCGCAAACCGTCTTGCGAATTGGGAGTGTAGACAGTGACCAAATAAAATTCCGGAAATTCCAGCGTGATCACCCTGCCTTCTTTGTCGTGTCGCTCGCAACCGATTCCGTAGGCGACGGAGAGCGGTCGGCGGCGCGTATATACGGCGGTGCCGGAATATCCTTTCTTTTCTGCATAATTCCAATAGGAAGAGTAGCCATCAAACTCTAAGTCCAATTGCCCCGCTTGCATTTTCGTTTCTTGCAAGCAAAAAATGTCGGCGTCGAGCTTGCGAAACGATTCTTCAAAGCCTTTGCCGGCACATGCCCGCAGGCCGTTGACATTCCAAGATATGAATTTCATTATTCAGTAATTATAGGTTTCGTGATAATGCAAATCGAGTATGAAATCGCAAGGCGATTGTGCCGAAATGCAGTTGTTTGTCGCAGGCAAAGATAATGCAAATCGAGTGCAGAAACGCCAAACTTGTTTGGGCGATT
>UQKE01000019.1 GCA_900541555.1 uncultured Porphyromonadaceae bacterium
CGAACCCCTCCGCCTACGGCACCTCCCCTATCCGCGCTATCGCGCGGCAGAGGAGAACATTGCTGCGTTCCCCGCATTAATTGCATTCTAAACATCAACCGGCTTTTTTGTTTGCGTTTCGGCTTTTGCCAATGTTAGCATCCTGCGGATAGTTAGTTTTGTAATTTTTCCAGCCGCATCACTATCGATGTGGGGCTTCGTCCCATGATCTTTGATATTTGTTTTATATTGTAGTTGTTGCGGTGGAGAGCCAATAGCCGGTTTTCTTCACGCCGCGTCCATTTTTTGTTGGCATTTGGATAGGGAGCATAACTCTCTTTTGTGAGTTTTTCCGGATGCAGGAATTCGTCGACGAAAACAGATGGGAAACGTTCATCGTAAAGCACCCAAGTTTTTATTTTTGCTCTGGTGATCGCTACATAAAACAGTCTACGTTCTTCTCCATAGGGGTATTGGTCGCTTGCTGTCAATACGTAGTTGAGCGAAGAATCGTCTGTTACAAGGGTTGGGAATCCATAAGTGTCTTTGTTGCATTGAAGTATGATTACATAATCCGCTTCAAGTCCTTTTGATTTGTGTATGGTCAGGAATTCGATTTTTCGATCTCCGACAAGATAAAAAAATCGGTTGCCTTCTTTCACGGATTTGTAGGTGAGCGATAGAAAATAATCGTCAAACGAATAGCGCCCCAATAAGAAAATAGACTTTTCAGAGGGAATAGTAGCAATCAATTGTGAAATTACGCTGCAATAGTTGTTCTTGTTATACGGGCAAAACTGCAATTCCGTTTTTGCTTGCAAACGGAATGGGTGAATGTCTTTTTTTATTTGTGCTCCGTTTCGTTGGATGAATTGTGAAGAAATGCCGACCAATGGCTCGCCAAATCGGTATGTGGTTTCTATCTTGTTGATTTCGGTAGGACCGAAATAGTCGGCGAATTGATTGAAAAGAGCCATGTCGCTGCCGGAAAAGCGATAAATGGATTGCCAATCGTCGCCCACGCAATACAGTTTTGCCGGAGGATTCCCTGCCCTTAAAATGTGCAAGAAATTATAGCGATCGATTGAAATGTCTTGAAATTCGTCGACTATGATGTATTCGTAATTAGCCGGATGCTTGTCGTTTTTGCAAATTTCCGTAGCTTGCAGGATGGCATCGGTGAAGTCTATTTGTCCCTTGTTTCGCAATTCGTCGGCATATCGTTCAAAAACAGGATAAAAAACGTTCTTGATAATGAAATAATTGCGTTCGTCGTTTGCGCTGCGGGCTTGTTGCAGAACATCGCTTATCGTTTTGCAACTTGATTTTGCCAATGTGACAAAAGTCGCGATAAGCCTGATAAGCGCCTTTTCTTGCTTGCTGCCGGCCGGACTGACAATGTCGTATAATTCAGCTTCTGTCTTTTCATGGATAGGAACTCCTATTTCTTCCAATAATGTCTTTAATTTTTGATGGATGTCGGAATAGTAGAAATCTGCGCTTGAAATCGTTATCAGCGTTGTGCCAAATTTCTTGTGGGCTTCTTTCTTCCATGTGATTCCGTCGTTGTATTGCCGATTGGCTTCTTCATACGAGATGCCGCGGTCTTTTGCAAACCACACGGGAACTTGCCCATGTTCGTCGATGCCGAAATGCTCTAAATAAATGCGTTTCGTTTCCCCTTGCTGCTCGTAATAAATAGAAAAGTCGGGCTTGTATTGCGAATGCGTTTCGTCGGCCAAAGAATGTTCGTAAGGGGCTTCATATCTAAACTTAATGCCAAGTGCCGACAGGGCAAAACAGATTTTTCTTTCTTGCATGCTGCGCACGTAGATTGCTTGTCCGTCCATGTCGGGGACTTGTGCTTTGATTTTGGCGTTTTTTTGTTCTGAAAGGCGTTGCCTTATTTCGCGCTTGCGTTGTTCTTCTTCGGTTTCTTGAAAGTCGACATAATATTTAAGGACATCCTTTTTATATTTTTCGTTGTGCGACAATTCATGGTAGATTTTCACGAATAGAGCGTCTGTATTGTCGCAAATCGATGGCTTTTGTCCCGTTGCTTGCCCAATCATGTCGAGCGCGAGTTTGTGGAAAGTGTAGCCTCTCAGATTGGGCGTGTTCATGCGTTCTGTCAATTCGGCGGCAGCTTTGTTTGTGTAGCTGATGAGAAGAATTTTTTGCGGAGCCACGTGCTTGATATCGAGCAAGTATTTGACTTTGCCGACAATGGATGATGTCTTTCCACTTCCTGCACTGCTGACCACCAAACAATTGTCTTCTTCTGTGACAATCGAGCGTCGTTGCTGTTCGTCCAAAGGATATTGGAGGCAATGGTCGAAAAACGCTTTATGGCATTCAAGCAGGTTTTGGTTGACCGACTCGTTATGCCGTTCCACTTGGCTGTCGATTGCGTTGAAATCATGAATGAATTTGGCAATGACATCCGGCACGCAGATGTGGAACGTGTTGAGCTTTTTGGCGAGATGCCGCGCTTCTTGGAAATATGCAGCATAATGATCGGAAAATTCCGATTTTTCTCGAAACGTTATGAAGTGATTCTCAAAACTGTTTTTCAAATCACTTTCAATATCGATGAATAATGCGACATTATCTTCTTTCGGTACGCTTGGGTTAGGGGCATTTATCTGTCCGAATGGGCGAATTGCAGAGATGCGATTTGCAAGCGATTTGGATTGCTTTTTTAGAAATAACGGAATCGCTACTGTGGCTGCAACCACAACAATAGCGATTACTATTCCAAAAACGAACAATAACATAGACGGTTACAAATCGTTGATTGCGTCTTGCTTCACCAAATCCGTGTTGATCTTGTCCCAATATTGCAATGCAACGTAGGTTGTCATGCTTTCAGCTTCCAATGATAATAGTATTGTCCCTTTTTCTAACTCATATTGCGAGTAGTAGGTACATTCGTCATCTCGCAAACACCATAGTTTATCACTGTCTTTATTGGGATAGGAATAATAGTCATGGAATTTTTCCACGCTGCGAGCCGGTTTGCCGTATTTTTCGGTCAGCATAGATTTGAGTTGCGTGTACCCGTGTTCGAGATCTGCCCATTTGTCGCACGAGGGGAAACGCACGGAAATGTGGTTAACAACATCACGCGAATCAAGCGTGCTTACGAAGATCAGGCAATTTTTCCACCCCGCAAAGTCGCCGCTCAACACGGCCATGCCATTGTCGTGCACGCCCTCCAAAGTGAAGCCGACCGATTCCATTCGCGATACGTATTGGCGGAGCGATCCGTCGATTGGGACGCCTTTAAACAGCAAGTGCTGAGATTCTTCGTCCGACATGGGTTTGAATCTTTTCCGCTGTTGCCGAGGTTCTTCCTCGGTTTGTTCCGTTTGGATGGTTTCTTCCGATTCTTCTTGCTTGTCTTGCTTTTTGCCGGACGTTGTGCACGAGAGGGCCGGAAGCAGCATTGCGGACAACAATATCCATATCCATTTTTTCATATCGTTTCAGTTTTAGGTTTATAAATCCGATTTAAAGGCGGCATCTTTCTTTTGTTCGTTTTCTGTGTCGGTATACGACAAGCGGATGCATGCTGTTATTTTCCCCTTGTCGTTTCGGGTTGCGTTATACAGTTCGATTCTGCCGTTTTCCGTGCGGAATGCGCCATTGACGGGTGCGCCGTATATGTCGGTTAATCCCTTGTTTAAGGCTATGTAGACCGCCTCAAATTCCTCTTGTGTTTCGAATGCCGTCGAAGGGATTTCAAGTCCCGTGCGCCACACTTCCAAATCGTCGGAATAGCTGAATATGTAGATTCTGCAATCTTTATATCCTGCAAACTTGCCGGACAGGATGCTTGTTTTGCCTTCATTTTTCACTTTTTGCATTCCGGACTGGAATTGCAGGTATCCTGTGAATGCTTTCAGGTTTCCATCGATAGGAACACCCATAAACTCCAAATGGCCTTTCTCCGGTTGTGGCAAAAACGCTATTTCAGGAGTAGGAATATATGTCAAATCTTTATTTAAAGCATTGTTTAACGATGTGGCTAACATTGCCATAAAATCTTTGTCTTTTTTTTGTTCGTTTTCCGTGTCGATATACGATAGGCGAATCCCGAATTTATTGTCATCTTTCTCTAAGTTTGTAATTGCCAATGACACTTTTCCATTTATTGTTTCAAATTCAGGGTTGGGGTCATTTTCTATATAAATAGTATTTCCGGTTCTGTCGCGAAACGGTAGCTGTCGCATTTTTTGCCGCGGAACTCCGTATTTTTCAGTCAATTCGTCTTTTAAATAAATATAATCTGCTTCCAGCGACGACCATGGGTTGATGGACGAAGCCGGAATTTCCACGTCAACGCGCCATGCGCGTTGATCCGTGGCTACGCTGTAGTAAACATATATTTTGCAATCGTCGTATCCGGCAAAGCTGCCGGAGAGAATTGCCCTGTTGTCTTCTTTTTTGGAGAAAGACAGCCATTTTTGTCCCAATAGGTTTGTGAACACGTCTATATGGCCGTCGATTGGGATGCCTAAAAATTCCAAATGACCCTTTTGGGGTTGCGGCAACTGCATGAGTTGATTGATTTGTTGTTCTTGTGCTGCTTCTGTTCGTTGCAATGGAAACAATTGCGCATTGAGCGTTTGCGCCAAGAACAAAAACATGATTGGCAATATCAGTTTTTTCATAATTATTTTGCTTTATTGGGATCAGAACCTTCGGAATTGATTGGAATGACGAATCTATCCCCCTCTTCAAACGACCACTGTACTTGCCATGTGCCTCCGTTGTCGCAGTCGAGGAGCACGAACGTCCAAATATTCCATGTAGGATAGAGGGCGAAACGCCCGATGTGAGGCTCTCCATATCCCTCTGCATAGGAAATCGGATTTAATGGGATTTCTAATCGGCTGTCGCCAACATGCACTTGCCACATTCGGCCGTCGCGCGTGTCGAGTTTGATGAATGTAGAGATGTTTTGAGTGGGGTACAGTCGATATGCAGCGTTGTCGGACAAAACGAGTGTATTTTCGAATGGCGGTTCTGCAACTGCAGGCGACGACGGAGATGCCGGCTCTTGTGCGGCGATTGGGAGCGCTGCCAAAACGAGCAATAGGGATAGAAATATCTTTTTCATCGCTGTATGTTTTTTGATTTTGTCGTGAATCAAATTCCTACAAATCATCCATTGCCGACTTGTCTTTCTTTTGCTCATTTATCCAATCGGTGTACACTAAGCTTACACAAGGATCAGGGGTATGAATTCCATTCACTATGCCTAAAATTATATATCCTTCGGGCATCTTAAATAATGATACGTAACTGCATTTATCCATTTTAACATAGAGCATTTTTGTAAAATCATCATTTGGTTGAGTTATGGATTGAAATTCTTCCACGCAATTGTACGGCGTGCCGTATTTTTGCGTTAGCATATCTTTCAATTGAAAATAGCATGAAGATAAAGAAGACCATGAGTCGTAAGATGGCAAATGCACGCCAACAGTCCACACTGTTTTTCCTGATGGGTCAGAAAGAATGGTAATGAAGCAATCACTATAACCTGCAAAGTTTCCTGATAAAATAATTGCCTCATGATCTCTGTCTGTGATTTTCATCCCTTTTGCTTGGAGTTTTCGGGCAAAGGCGTTGAGGGTTCCGTCGATTGGGATGCCCATGAATTCGAGATGCTGCTCTTCTGTGGTTTGAGCTTGCGCCGGTGCTGCCAATAGCGGCAATGCCAACAGGATTGCAATTAAAAGTCGTTTCATCGCTGTATGTTTTTTGTGATTAATCGGCATGGAAATTGATCGGGACAATCATTTGATGTTCCGGCTCTTGCGACCATTGCACTTGCCATGTGCGGCCGTCGTTGCGGTCGAGGAGGATGAAGTTCCACATGTTTTCCGTGGGGTAGAGGGCGAAGCGTCCGGCCATTTGGTCGTTGCCAGAGGCGAGCTGTTCGCGGTTGAGAGGGACTTCGAAGCGGTATTCGTCGCTTTCGATGCTATATTGCACCAGCCACATTCGGCCGTTGCGCGTGTCGAGCTTGATGAATGTCCATAGGTTGGTGGTGGGGTAGAGCTCGTAGGCTCCATTGTAGATTTCCGCCATTTTTTCTTCGGCTTGTTGCTGTTCTTTTTTCTCTTTCTTTTCTTTGGCCGCAGCGTCTTTGTCGTCCGGCGAACAGCCGGTCGCAAGCGTCGCGAAACACCCTGCCGCCAACAGCATCAGCGATACGGGCAAAGCCATCCACTTCATTTCTTTCATAAAAATGACTTTAAGGTTGAACAATCTAAAAATGCTTCCGTTTGCAAGTTACGAAATTTTATTCGGACTTTGTTTTTAACCTCCCCCGATTAATTATAATTGTATAATATTTGCATTTGATAACTAATTGTAAAGGTGTTTTTCGGTCATTTTGGACAAAATGGCAGAGCGGATTTTCGCATTGCGGAAAATGGCGATTGGATTCAGAGAATGATTATAGTTTTTTAGTGGTGGGCAGTGATATTTTCTGCGGAAAAATGGCTAAATTCGCGCTCGAATTCAAAAAATTTCCTGTATTGATATGATGGTCTTGACGGTTTTGATTGTAGTCGTGTTTTTCATTGGCTACGGATGTATTGCATTTGAAAACGGGTTGAAAATCAACAAGACTGCCACCGCTCTGCTTATGTGCGTGGTGTGTTGGTCGTTGTACATGGTTGGATGCGCGGACTACGTGAATTTGCTCCATGCGGAAGATTTTTCGCGATTTTTGGCGGCTTTCGATTTAGGCGACGAAGTTGCCGCAGCGCGCCAATTTGTGGGACAAAGCGTTTTGCTGTCGCATTTGGGCGACACGTGCGAGATTTTGTTCTTCTTGATGGGCGCGATGACCATTGTGGAGGTGGTCGACACTTACGGCGGATTCAATTTCGTGAAAGAACGGCTGTCCACGAAGAGCAAACGCGTATTGCTCTGGCGCATCGTGCTGATTACGTTCTTTTTGTCGGCAGTGCTCGACAACCTGACGACGAGCATCGTGATGATCATGGTGCTTCGCAAATTGGTTTCGGAGCGTCACGACCGTTTGATATTTGCGTCGCTCATCATATTGGCGGCTAACAGCGGCGGCGCGTTTTCGCCGATTGGCGACGTGACGACCATCATGCTTTGGATCAAAGGCAACATTACGGCGGCCGGCGTCATCAAAGAATTGTTTTTGCCGGCGATCGCTTCGGTTGCCATACCGGCATTCCTGCTTCAATATAAATTGAAAGGCAAAATAAAGGATGCCGACACGCCGGAAACGGCGCTCACGCCGTCGGGGCTGACGAAAACGGAGCGATTGACGGTGTTTGCGGTCGGTGTGGGCGGCTTGATGTGCGTGCCGTTTTTCCGCACGCTCACGGGGCTGCCGCCGTTTATGGGCATCCTGTTTGTTTTAGGCTTGCTGTGGGTGTTGACGGAATTGTTCATCCGCTACGAACATAAGACGGAAGGCAGCACGGCAAAAGAGCGCGTGTCGAAGATTTTGCATAAAATAGACTTGTCGACGATTTTGTTTTTCCTCGGCATCTTGATGGCTGTTGCCGTTTTGAGCGAAATTGGCGTGTTGTCGAGCTTCGGGAAATGGCTTGAAGAAGCTACGGATGCCAACGCGTATTTGGTGACGGGCATCATTGGCGTGGTTTCGTCGGTGATCGACAATGTGCCTTTGGTGGCCGGTTGCATGGGCATGTACGAGATTGCCCCTGCGGCGACTGCCGATCCGGCGTTGATGATGTTTGTGCCCGACGGCACGTTCTGGCAATTGCTTGCATACTGCGCCGGCGTGGGTGGCAGCATGCTGATTATCGGAAGCGCTGCGGGAGTAGTGGTGATGGGTTTGGAGAAAATCACATTCGGCTGGTACTTGCGCCATATTTCGCTTGTCACGTTCATAGGCTATTTGGCCGGAATTGCGATTTATTGGTTGGAAAAAACCTATCTGTTTTAGTTGGGGGTTGAGTTCCTGACTTTTATTGCTGCGGTTGACGCGGCGTAGCTATATTCTCCCCTGTTCACGTGCGGAACACGTGAACAGGGGAGAAAGTTTTTTCCGGCAGGAAAACAGAGGGATTCGGTAATGGTTTAGGGTTGAGAAAACTGCGAAGTTGGCAAACACGCAATGTCCTCCTCTGCGTGTTGTGCGGATGGCATGTTTTCCGTGAGAGTGCGGAGACACGTAGAAATGTCCTCCTCTGCCGCGCGATAGCGCGGATAGGGGAGGTGCCGCAGGCGGAGGGGTTCGGCAAGAAACAACGTTGCAGCTTTACAAGCTTTTCTGCTTTCAACCTCGCAGGAAAGCCGCTACGCGGCTGACGGTCAACTCCTTCGGCTCTGTCGAGCCACTTCCCCTATCGTCGCGGCGCAGCGACACAGGGGAAGGCATTCGCCGATAGTGGTCGGTGGTTGAGAATTGATGTCGTGATTTTTTAACTGTCAATACTGACATACTGAAAGGGCTGAGCCAAAATTTGCCATTTTGACGCAGCCCCTTGTCGTTTTTTTGAGAAAAAAAGAATTTGTCAGTTCACCTTGTTGGCTACCGGTTCGCCGGATAGGAATTGGCGGATGTTTTCGGCAGCTATGTCCATCAACCGCGTGCGAGCCTCAACGGTAGCCCATGCGATATGGGGCGTCAGGTAGCAGTTTCTTGCATTCAGCAGCGGATTGCCGGCTTGCGGAGGTTCTGTGGAAAGCACGTCGGCGCAGTATGCGGCGATTAAGCCTTTGTCGAGCGCTTCGGCCACGGCAACTTCGTCGATAAGCGGCCCTCGGCCGGTGTTGATGAGAATTGCCGATGGTTTCATTTTTGCAAGCGTGGCCGGATTGATCATGTGCCGAGTGGAATCGGTGAGCGGGCAATGCAGGCTGACTACGTCGGCAGTCGAAAGCATTTTGTCGAGCGCGACGGCTTTCACGCCTGCGGGCAATTTGTCGGGCGATTTGGATGTGACGGCTGCCACATTCATTCCAAACGCCAATGCGATGCGTGCCACGGCAGCGCCAATGTTGCCAAACCCGACGATTCCCATCGTTTTGCCGGACAATTCCGTCAAAGGTTCGTTCCAATAGCAGAAATCGGGCGAAGCTGTCCATTTTCCTGCGGCCGTTTCTTCGGCGTAGCGTGCCACATGGTGGGTAGCGTTCAGCAAATGGGCAAACACCATTTGTGCCACCGACATGGTGCTATATGCAGGAATGTTGGCCACGACGATGCTGCGGCTTGCAGCCGCCGATGTGTCGATGATGTTGTAGCCTGTTGCCAAAACGCCGATGTAGCGAAGCCGTGGCAACCGGCTCAACGTGTCGGAGTCGAGTGGCACTTTGTTGGTCAGGATGATTTCCGCGTCGCCGGCCCTGTCGACGATTTGCGACGGGGCAGTGCGTTCGTAAACGGTCGTTTCTCCCAAATTGCGGATTTTGTCCCACGTCAAATCGCCCGGATTGACGGAATAGCCATCAAGGATGCATATCTTCATAATGAGCTATATCGCTTAGAATTTATAGGATGCGCCGAGTGTGAGATACACGTCGTCCCAGTGGTTGACATATTGGTATTTCACTTCCGCGCCGATGGCCCACGAAGAGTTGATGTCGTAGGAAAATCCGCCGCCGATGTTTAGCCCGATTTTATTGATGCCGTCGTGATGGTCCGGTTTTGTGTGGAAATAGATTAATCCGACAGTCGGATAAATGGAAAAATTGCGCGGCAATTCGAAGCGATAGCGGAAATCAGCGTCGATGGTAAACGTGTTGTCGCCACTGAAATAGTAGTTGAGCGATGGCGCGAATTCGAAATTCAGCGGAAGCTGGGTCGTGATGCCTACTCCAAGTCCGAAATCGCTGCGAAGGTTAGCTTTCATGTCCACGGATTTCAATCCGCCTGCCGATGCGGTTATCGCCGAAAGGCAGAGTGCCGCTACAATAAGAATTTTTTTCATGATGTAATTAATTTATGGTTCCTTTTTCCATATAACAATCGAGTGCCGCCAATGTTTAATGTCAAGCAGGATTTTGTGATTTCCATGACGGAACATGCGCTTAAACCGTCCGGTTGTTTCAATAATTTCGCAGAATCGCTTGTTTCGTTTGCACAGGGGCGTGGGGCAACGATTATTTTTGTAATTTTGCAGTGGATTAAAAACACGACGTAATTATGGAACTTTCATCATTGACCGCGATTTCTCCGATCGATGGACGGTATCGCAGCAAGGCAGAGATATTGGATAATTATTATTCTGAATATGCTTTGATTCGCTATCGCGTCAAAGTGGAAATCGAATATTTTATAGCATTGTGCGAGTTGCCGCTTGTCCAGCTGCAAGGAGTCGGGGCGCAACGTTTCGACGCATTGCGCGACATTTATCGGAATTTCTCGCTCGACGATGCCCGGAAGGTGAAAGAAATAGAGAGCGTAACAAACCACGACGTGAAAGCCGTGGAATATTTCATAAAAGAAAAATTCGAAGGGCTTGGCTTGTCGGCCTACAAAGAATTTATCCATTTCGGCTTGACGTCGCAGGATATCAACAACACGTCGGTGCCGATGTTGATTCGCGATTCCATCCACGAAGCATATCTTCCGTTGCTGGACGAATTGGTGGCATTGCTCAATCAGTATGCAGAGGACTGGAAAGACATACCGATGCTTGCCAAAACACACGGGCAGCCGGCTTCGCCCACCCGTTTGGGAAAAGAAATCAAGGTGTTTGCATATCGTCTTGAGCAGCAACGCGAGTTGTTGCGGCAAGTTCCCGTCAGCGGAAAATTCGGAGGCGCGACGGGCAATTTCAATGCCCACCGAATTGCCTTCCCGAATGTGGATTGGCTCGATTTTGCCCGCACATTCCTTCGCGAACGGCTCGGCATAGAACGGGAGGAATGGACAACGCAAATATCCAATTACGACAATTTGGCGGCATTGTTCGACGCAATGGCGCGCATCAACACCGTGATGCTCGATTTGGACCGCGACATGTGGCAATACATATCAATGGAATATTTCAAGCAAAAAATCAAAGCCGGAGAAGTCGGCTCGTCGGCAATGCCCCACAAGGTAAATCCGATAGATTTTGAAAATTCGGAAGGCAATTTAGGTTTGGCCAATGCCATTCTCCGCCATCTTGCGGGAAAATTGCCGGTGTCGCGCTTGCAGCGCGACTTGACCGACTCCACGGTGCTTCGCAACGTGGGCGTTCCGATGGGACACATGATGATAGCGCTCCACAGCACATTGAAAGGATTGCATAAATTGTTGCTGAACGAATCGGCCATCAATCGCGATCTCGACAACATGTGGAACGTCGTGGCGGAAGCAATACAGACGATTCTTCGTCGCGAGGGCTACGAAAAACCGTACGAGACATTGAAAGCATTGACGCGGACGAATGAGAAAGTCGACAAAGAGAGCATTTCCCGCTTCATCGACACGCTGAACGTGAGCGACGCCGTAAAGCAGGAATTGAAAGCAATCACCCCCCACAACTATACGGGGTATTAGCATCGGGGTAAAAGAATGTTAAAACGAAAGACTTTTGACCGGTGTATCTTTCTTTTTGCGGAAAAATAAATTTACTTTGCATTCGGAATTAAGTGATTGCCACGCAGAAGTGGCTTGGATTTTTGAGAATTAAGATTTACGAATAATAAAAGAACGCCGAGAGGCAGTGTGTGAATTTCAAATTTTAGTGTGATTATGGAAGTGAACAAAAAACCAAGAAGACCGCGTATCGGGGAGACACAGGCCATGAATCCCGAATCGGGACGTTTCGAGAAAGTGACCTACAACCCGAAAGCTTCTTCCGAACAGGCATCGGCAGAAAGCGGAACTCCGGAAACCAATTTGGAAAACAGCCGGAAGAACTACAATCAAAACAATTACAACAATCCGCGTGGCGGATATGGGGGCAATAACAACTACAATCGTGGCGGCAACTACTACGACCGCGGCGGCAATTCCCGTTATGGCAACCGTCAGCAAGGCGGCTACGGGAATTATAACAACAACTACCAGCAAGGCGGTTACGGTTATAATCGGAACTATGAGAATGCAGACGGCTATGACCGTCAGGGCGGTTATGGCAACCGCCGTCCGAATTATGGCAACCGTGGCGGCTATAACCAAGGTTATAATCAAGGCGGGTACAACAACTATAATCGTCAGGGCGGTTACGACAACCGTCAACCGCACTACGACAATCGCCAGTCGAACAACTACGGCAACCAAGGCGGTTACGGCAATCGCCAACCGCACTACGACAATCGCCAGCCGAACAACTATGGCAACCAAGGCGGTTACGACAATCGCCAACCGCGCTACGACAATCGCCAGCCGAACAATTATGGCAATCAAGGCGGTTACGGCAATGGCAATCGTCAAGGCGGCAATTTCAACCGCAAAGGCGGACAACGGTTTACGCCTCGTCCGAAGCAAATAGTGTACGACCTTCCGGAAATGGATCCGAACGAAGAAATTCGTTTGAATAAATTTATGGCAAATGCAGGAATTTGCTCGCGACGGGAAGCCGACGAATTGATACAAAAAGGACTTGTCAAAGTCAATGGCACGCCGGCGACAGAACTTGGCACGAAAATCAAGCGCGACGACGTAATTGAATACAATGGGAAGGTGGTAACGCTCGAAAACAAGTGCTACATCTTGCTGAACAAGCCGAAAGATTGCGTCACCACGAGCGACGACCCGGACGGACGCTTGACCGTGATGGACATCGTGAAAGATGCTTGCAAAGAACGGATTTATCCGGTGGGACGGCTCGACCGGAACACTACGGGCGTTTTGTTGTTGACAAACGATGGCGATTTGGCTTCGAAATTGACTCATCCGAAGTATGTGAAGAAGAAAATATATCACGTGTGGACCGATAAGGACATTTCGGAGGAAGACATGCAGCATCTCGCAGATGGGATCGACCTCGACGACGGTCCGATTCATGCCGATGCTATCAGCTACGTGAATGATCACGACAAGAATCAGGCAGGCATTGAAATCCATTCCGGACGCAATCGCATCGTTCGCCGCATGTTCGAAGCATTGGGCTATCGCGTGACGAAACTCGACCGCGTTTATTTCGCAGGCTTGACTAAGAAACGGCTGCCTCGCGGCAAATGGCGTTATTTGACACAGGAAGAAGTAAATTATCTGAAAATGGGCGCTTTTGAATAGGCGCAATGTATGATAGAAGCAATGAAAAGAACGAAAATATCTGAAATTTGGGCTCCCGAATTAATCGGGACGGAAGTATGCGTGAAAGGTTGGGTGCGGACACGCCGTGGAAATAAGCATGTGCAGTTTGTGGCACTCAACGACGGTTCGACAATCAAAAACCTTCAAATCGTTTTCGACATGGACAAATTCTCGGAAGACGACTTGAAGCCGATCACGACAGGTGCGAGCATCCATGTCGAAGGAAAATTGGTCGAATCGCAAGGGAAAGGGCAGTCGGCAGAAGTTCAGGCGTCTTTTTTAGAGGTTTATGGGACGGCAGACCCTGCTGAATATCCATTGCAAAAGAAAGGACACACGTTGGAATTTTTGCGCGAGAAAGCGCATTTGCGTCCGCGCACGAACACGTTTGGCGCAGTGTTGCGCATCCGTCACACTTTGGCGTTTGCCATTCATAAATTTTTCAACGACCGCGGTTTCTTCTATTTGCACACGCCGCTCATCACGGCAAGCGATTGCGAAGGCGCCGGTGCCATGTTTCAAGTGACGACGCTGGATCTCAACAATTTGCCCAAAACCGAAGACGGACGTGTCGACTATTCCCAAGATTTCTTTGGAAAGCAAGCGAGCTTGACGGTTTCCGGACAGCTGGAAGGCGAATTGGGAGCGACGGCTTTGGGAGCGATTTACACGTTCGGCCCGACGTTCCGCGCGGAAAATTCCAATACGCCGCGCCATCTTTCCGAGTTTTGGATGATAGAGCCGGAAATGGCTTTCTACGATATTTCGGACAATATGGATTTGGCAGAGGAATTCATAAAATACTGCGTAAGCTATGCATTGGAACATGCAGCCGACGACATAGAATTTCTTGCCAAGATGTACGATGAGGAGCTTGTGGAACGCTTGAAATCGGTAGTAAACACGCAATTTGTCCGCCTCACTTACACAGAGGGCGTGAAAATCCTTGAAGAATCGGGGCATAAGTTTGAATTCCCGGTTTATTGGGGAGTAGATTTGCAGAGCGAGCATGAGCGTTTCCTTGTGGAAGAGCATTTTAAAAAGCCGGTGATCCTGACGGATTATCCGAAAGACATAAAAGCGTTCTACATGAAACAGAACGACGACGGAAAAACAGTTCGCGCCATGGATGTACTTTTCCCGAAAATCGGGGAAATCATCGGAGGATCCGAGCGTGAAGCAAGCTATGAAAAATTGCTTGCCCGCATTGAGGAATTGGGCATACCGATGAAAGACATGTGGTGGTATCTCGACACCCGTCGTTTCGGAACAGTGCCTCATTCCGGATTCGGTCTGGGATTCGAACGTCTTATGCTTTTCGTGACGGGCATGTCGAACATCAGGGACGTCATCCCATTCCCACGCACTCCGAACAATTGCGAATTTTAATTCGGAAACGTGGCGATATGAAATTGAGCATAAAGGGGCTGCCTGTTTGGGGCAGCCCCTTTGATTTTGCAGAGACGCGGCGGAGTTGTTCAAAATAAAAATGATAACTTTGCAAAGAATGGCATTCGGCATCTTGTTGGCGCAGTTGGAGCGAAACGGATGTTGCATGAAGTTTTATGCGGGACAGTTGCTGGCAGCTTATCCGAATGGCAATGGAGAATTTATTGGGTGAATCATAAAAATTAAGGGTATTATGTTGGGATCATCTCGTCCTTATACGTTTGACAGAGTCGTGCGGCTTGTCATTTCGTTGGCGATTGCCGGCATTGCGCTTTGGCTGCTCAACGTGTTGAGCGGGGCATTGCTGCCATTTTTCATAGCTTGCCTGCTTGCCTATATATTTAAGCCGTTTGTGGCTTTCAACAAGCGTGTGCTCAGATGTAAAGGAAATATAATCCCGATATTTTTGTTTTTGATAGAACTGATTGGCGTGATTGTAGCCGCCGGTTATTTGCTGATACCGCGCATGGCAGAAGAAATTTCCGCCATGGCGAGACTGCTTGGCGATTATGCTTCGTCGACAGCCGGAACGGCAGTGTCGGCCGACGTGCATCGGTTCATACGCGAGCATATTGATTTCAACTATCTGGCCTCACTGTTGACAAAAGAGCAATGGTATGAACTGATTAAAAGTTCGATTTCAGGAACGTGGACGATGCTTAGCGGCGGCATATCGTTGATAATTGCATTGTGCGGCTGGTTTATAGTGTTGCTGTATTTTATTTTCATATTGCTCGACTACGAACGCTTCATGCGCGGGATGGTAGGGCTGATTCCGCAAAAATATAAAGGAATAGTCTTGAAGATTGCAACCGACATCAAAGAGAGCATGAACCGTTATTTTCGCGGGCAAGCCTTGGTGGCGTTTATTGTCGGCATTTTGTTTTGCATCGGGTTTTTGATTATCGATATGCCGATGGCCATTGTGCTCGGGCTGTTTATCGGCGTGTTGAATTTAGTGCCATATTTGCAATTGATATCGTTGCTTCCCACCACTTTGCTGTGTTTCGTTTATTCGGCCGAAACGGGAATCGGATTTTGGCCGATGTTTGCGATGGCAATGGCTGTTTACATTGTCGTTCAGGTTATTCAAGATTTGTATCTTGTGCCTAAAATCATGGGAAAAACGATGGGATTGAATCCGGCCATCATCCTTTTGTCGCTGTCCGTGTGGGGCACGCTGCTCGGATTCCTCGGCTTGATTGTGGCATTGCCGCTCACCACATTGCTGCTTTCTTATTACAACACTTATGTGTTGCAGCGCGGTGAGCCGGAAGAGGTCACACCGGAAGCCGGCCACGAAGACGAGGCAAGCGGAGAGCAAACCGGCGAAGCAAATTGTTAAAACTTCGTTAAAGGTTTGATTGGCGCTGTATAAGAATTAAAAATCAAGTATATTCGTAAAAATATTCAATATTATGGGACAGCTTTTTTGCACGAACTGCGGACAGAAACTTCCGGAAAATAGCAAGTTTTGTCCTGCATGTGGACAGCGAGTGGAGCAAAGTGCGCCGCAGCAGCCTGCTTTTCAATCATCGGGTTCGTCGCCGTTGAACGACGGAGGTCCAATTCCTACTGTAATGATCGATGTTTCTCGTCGCTCGGCTTCTTCTTATGGCATATTCGACTATTGGAAACGGTTTTGGGTGCGTTATGCAGAATTTGAAGGCCGCTCGAGTCGTCCCGAGTTTTGGTGGTCGTTTCTGATGTGCATGATCATGTGTTTTGTCTTTACGCCGCTGATGATATTTGTTCCGGTCATGTATTTCATTTTGTCGCCGTTTGCATTGGCTTTTACAATACCTTATTTGGCAGTCTGTGCCCGCCGTCTTCACGATATAGGAAAGCCCGGCATGTATTTGTTGCTTTGGCTGGTGCCTTTGGTTGGAGGAATCGTTTTGCTTGTTTGGTTTGCGCAAGAGGGCGAGCCTCGGGCAAATCGATTTGGCGAAGTGCCTCAATATTAGTCGGACAATCAAGGCAAATCTGGTAAATTTTAAATGAACGATAGTGCGAATATGGGCCGTTTGGAGAAGATGCAATGGGAACGTCTTATTTGCAGCAAACGGCTTGGAATGGAGCGTTATCGAGCCGCGACAGCTCAGTCGCGGAGCGATTTTCAGCGCGATTTTGATCGATTGGTTTTTTCTTCACCATTCAGGCGGTTGCAGAACAAGACGCAAGTGTTTCCATTGCCGGGGAGCATATTTGTTCACAACCGATTGACTCACAGCCTTGAAGTGTCGAGTGTCGGGAAGTCGTTGGCAAATGAGGTGTGCAAAGCCTTGTCGCCTCGTTATGCCGGCACGCCGGCATTTGAAAAGTTAAGCCATATTGTGGAAATAGTCGGGGCAGCTTGTCTCGCTCACGATTTGGGAAATCCTCCTTTTGGCCATTCGGGGGAGCGGACGATAGCTACTTATTTTTCAGAAGGAAACGGGCAAGAGGTGAGAAATCTTGTATCGAGCGAGGAATGGAACGACTTTGTCAATTTCGATGGAAACGCCAACTCTTTTCGATTGCTTGCCCACCAATTCAGAGGCCGTCGGGAAGGAGGGTTGGCTATGACTTATTCGTCGTTGGCAGCAATCGTGAAATATCCATACACTTCTACGACTACGCCCAAAACGGGGAAATTCGGCTTTTTCCGTTCGGAACGGGACTGTTTCCGATTGGTAGCGGAAGAATTGGGCATGATTGAAAAGGCGCCGGATGTTTTTGCGCGCCATCCGTTGGTCTATCTGATGGAGGCAGCCGACGATATTTGCTATCAAGTCATGGACATAGAGGATGCCCACAAGCTGAAGATTCTTGGCTGCGAAGAAGTGATCCGATTGTTCACCGGCTTTTTTGCCGATGCTCGCGTGGACCGCATGCGGCAAGTGCTTGAAGCCATCGACGACAACAATGAGAAAGTGGCTTATTTGCGTTCGTGCGTTATCGGCGAATTGGTGTCGGAATGCGCCAATGTTTTTGTCGCGCATGAAGATGACATTCTCGAAGGCTGCTTCGATGGATGCTTGATCGATCATATTTCGCAAAGACTCCGTGTGGGATATGAAAATTGCTCGAAAGTGGCGTGGGCAAAAATCTACAATTCTTCCGATGTCGTGGATATTGAACTTGCCGGAAATAGAAACATAACGTTTTTGCTTGATCGTCTGCTTGATGCCGTATTGCATCCGGAAAAAAATTATTCGCGGTTGTTGCTGAGCCGCATACCTACGCAGTACGACACGGCGAATGCGACAATCTATGGGAAAGTGCAATCCGTGCTCGATCATATTTCCGGAATGACCGATGTTTATGCGCTCGACTTGTTCCGCAAATTAAATGGTTTGAGCCTGCCTGCCGTATAATTTCAAATATTTTTTGCTGATGAATAAAAAATACATCATACTTGTTTTATCCTTGATTTTTTGCGCGATTTCGACATATTCGCATACGCTTGACGATATCCCGAACGTGCATGTTGCCGATCGGACAAAATATGTCTCAAATCCTGATGGCGTCCTTTCTGCTGCGACTGTGGCTCAACTCGACACTTTGATAGGAGGAATTTGGAAGACGTCGACGGCCGAAGTGGCAGCCGTGGTGGTAGAATCTATTGGCAATAGCGATCCTGACAGTTTCGCAACAGCGCTTTTCAGAAAATGGGGAATCGGCAAGAAAGATAAAAACAATGGCGTTTTGATTCTTGTCGTGACCGACCAGCGAAAGGCCGTAATACGGTCCGGCTATGGCGCGGAAGGGGTGTTGCCTGATATCGTGTGCGGGCAAATCATACGCAACGACATGGTGCCACATTTCAAGAATGGCGATTACGATTCCGGAATGCTTGCGGCTGTCGAGACAATGCATGGCATTTTTACAACGCCGGGGGCTGTGGAAGAACTGAAATCCAAGTATGGCAATGATGTGCGAAAGGGCGACAATTTGTTTTCGGCATATTGGCGAATTGCGGCGATTATCGCCGTGGTTATGTTGTTTTTTGCCATTTCCGAAGTCGTGCGTCGGCGCGATCCGTATGCAGCCTACAACCGATTGTCGCAATTGACGGTTCCATTTGCCGTGGGCGCTTGTCTCACGTTGGGCATGGGGATTCCGGCTTTGTTGTTGATTCTTTGGGGTGCAAAGCATTGCCGAAATAAGAAGCGCGTTTGCCCCAATTGCAAGTCTAAGATGCGGAAACTTTCAGAAGAAGAGGACAATCAATACCTGACGCCTGCGCAGGACATGGAGGAAAAAATCAATTCCGTGGACTACGACGTGTGGGTATGTGATACGTGTGGCGAGGTCGATGTATTCCCGTTTT
The DNA here is from genome assembly GCA_900541555.1 of uncultured Porphyromonadaceae bacterium. GTDB lineage: Bacteria > Bacteroidota > Bacteroidia > Bacteroidales > Muribaculaceae > Limisoma > Limisoma intestinavium. Next base: position 18,969 of record UQKE01000019.1, read on the forward strand.
TCAATAAAAATACGCCTTACAGGGAATGCCCCGTATGCCATGCAAAAGCAGCCACGCTTGTCGGCGACAGGCTTATTCGCCGTCCTACGGCGTTGAAAGAAGGCGAAGGCATGAAGACCTACAAATGCCGCAATTGCGGAAATACGGCCAATGTGCCTTATGTGATACCTGCCGATGATGTGCCGGTGATAGTGCCGTTTATTGGCGGATTCGGTAGCGGCCGTGGCGGAGGTTTGGGCGGCGGATTTGGTGGCAGTTTCGGCGGCGGTTCGACCGGCGGCGGAGGCGCATCCGGAGGGTGGTAGAATATAAACGAGAAGAATTATGGCAAAACAACGCAAATCAAGAAAAAGAAATAGGCAGAAAATGCTGTTAATTGTTTCGGCAGTTGTCGTTTGTGTTATTTTGGCGGCAACAGCGGGCGTGTTTTATTCGTTTCGGACGGCGGTGGCGGAAAAGGACGGAATGCTTTATGTGCGTCCGGGCATGACTGCCGATGCTTTTGCCGATACGCTTGCAGTCCGTTTCGGGGAAAAATTGTCCGACCATGTGATGCTTCTTTCGAAAATAAAGGATTTGGATTTGTCGCGTCGCGTAGGTGCTTATCAGATAGAAAAAGGCGCTACTTCGATAGAAGTTTGGCGGAAAGTATCGACGGGAGCGCAAACGCCTGTGAAATTCACATTCAATAATATGCGGACGGTGGAGGAATTTGCAGAGGCAGCCTCGCAAGAATTGGCAATGACGAAGGAGGATTTGTTGCCATTGCTTTGCGATTCGGCCAAATGCGCAGAGCGCGGATTCACGCCCCAAACGATTCCGGCGATGTTGATTCCCGACACTTATGAAGTGTATTGGTCTGTTTCTCCGTCCGGCTTGTTGGACAAGTTGCAGCAAAGCTATGAACAGTTTTGGAATGCAGCCCGTTTGGAAAAAGCGCGGAAAATAGGGCTGTCGCCGGTAGAAGTGGCGACATTGGCCTCCATTGTCGATTCGGAAACTGCCAATAATGCCGAAAAGGGTACAATCGCGCGCCTTTATCTGAACAGGATAGAGCGAGGCATCAAGTTGCAATCCGACCCGACTGTGAAATTTGCTGTCGGCGACAATGGCTTGCGTCGAATTTTGAACAAGCATTTGGCTGTGGATTCTCCTTACAACACGTATATGTACGAGGGTTTGCCGCCGGGACCGATTCGTTTTCCTGAAAAGCGCACGCTTGAAGCGGTGCTCGACGCGCCTGAAAACAACTATCTCTACATGTGCGCGAAAGAAGATTTTTCCGGTTCCCATCGGTTTACAGCCAGCTATTCAGAGCATTTGGCAAATGCGCGCAGGTATCAACAAGAACTGAACAAACGCGGCATACGATGAGCGAAATGTTGGTTTAAAATGCTGTTTTTGTTGGAAATATAGGTTTTGTCTGCCACGCAGGCAGCCGAATTGCAATTTTCTTTGTATGTTTGTATTCATATAAGGCAAGTTGCATTTTGAGATGACAATTTCAAGCAAGTTTGATTATTCTCTCAGCTTGCATTACCTTTGCATGCAGAGAAAGTTAAAGTTTTGCGGGAAGGTTTGCTTGCGTCAGTTAAATTTTTGAACGACAGAGGATGAAAAAACCGGATGATTTGGTGACTTTCGCAGTCTTTGAAGATGCCGTTTCCGCCTACATAATCAAAGGGGTGCTTGACACGAATGGCATAGAGTCGGCCGTAGCCGACGAATTGATGTCGGTGATTCTTCCTTTGAATATGTCGGTCAACAGGGTTCGTTTGTTGGTTCGCCGTTGCGATTTTGAAGCAGCGCGGCGGATTGTCGCGGAGAATCGCTCTGAAGATACTGAATTGGATAAAAATGAGGAATATGAAAAATAGTTTGTGCTTGTTGCTTTTTTTGTTTGTAGGAAATTTCTTTGCCACGCTTTCGGCAGAAGAACTTGTTTTGGAAACCGATTCTTCGCGTGTGCAGCAAAAAGGAGCGCTGGTTGCAGACTCTGTTTCCAAAGCCGACAAGCAGAAAAAATGCGAAAAATATCCATCGGCAGTCGACAATTCTGCCCGCTTGCTTGCGGTGGCAGACTCTTTGGCAAAAACCGGCGAGCGCGTGCCGCGCGAAGGCATGATGTATTTGCCGGTAGTCTTTGTGTCTTATGAAACTGTGTCGGCTCCAAAGATTCATGTGAAAGAATGGAAAAGCAAGCCTGCTTTCCAATTGCGTTGCAACGATGCTTGGTATCGGGAGTTGACGCGTTCGCTCGAATTTGAAAAATACCATTTGATGCAATTGGCGATAAACACGCCGTGGCTGGTTCCCTATAACATAGATATGATGCCGGAGCCTCCAAAACAATACGAAATAACGACAGATGTCAAGAAGAACATACTCACGATAAAGGAGCGCAAGATGGAAACAACGGAAGCAACTATTGCTCCGCCGGAAATAAAGCAGCGGAATTGGCTGCATGCTTTCGATGCCTCTTTGCAGTTCTCTCAATCCTATTTGTCGGAAAACTGGTATCAAGGCGGAACAAAGAACTTAAATTTGATATCCAACATCAATTATAATCTGAAATTGAATCAGACGTTGCACCCGAAGTTGCTGTATGAACTGAGCGTACAATATAAATTGGGTGTCAATTCCGCGCCGGAGGACGAATTGCGCGGCTACAACATTAATGAGGACTTGTTCCAGTTGATTACCAAGTTCGGTTTGAAGGCAACGAAAAAGTTCTATTATAGCATGAATGTGCAATTCAAGACGCAGCTGTTCCAAAACTTTACGACAAACACATGGGATCTTGCCGCTTCGTTCTTGACGCCCGGCGAGCTGAATGTCGGTATTGGTATGACGTACAGCACGAAAAACGAAAAACGGAGATTCTCATTCGATGCGTCGCTTTCTCCGCTTTCCTACAATATGAAAATCTGCCGCGCCACGCATAAAATGGATCCCACCACTTATGGCATTGATGCCGGAAAGCATCTGGGACATGAGGTCGGTTCGAGCGGCGAGTGCAAAATCACGTGGAATATAACGCGCGACATATCTGTGACTTCCCGTCTGTTTGCATTCTCCAACTATTCTTACGTGCAGGGCGATTGGGAAACGACGATCAATTTCTCGATCAATAAATTCTTGTCGACGCAATTCTACGCGCATTTGCGCTACGACGATTCTGCCGCGTGGAATCCCGATTGGCGTTATTGGCAATTTAAGGAAATATTCAGCTTCGGATTGCAATATAAATTCAGCATCTGATGCGTTTTGCGGCAAGCATAATATTGTTGGCGGCATTTTTGCTTTTGGGCTTCGACGTTTCGGCGTTTGAAGTGCCGGAACGTTCGGAGACACTTGCCGGTTACGACAGGGTGTCGGTCGAAAAACGCATGTCGGCACGCCGCCTTGGTGATTTGGAAGGGCTTTGGGTATATCCGGAGGAGCGAATGACATTTGCCGTGGAGCAAATTCCCGACGATGGCGGATTGCCGGTCTATCGAATTGTCGTGACCGATTCGGAAAACGTCGCGATCGATTGCGGAAGCGTGGCAGGCTACATGCAGGAATCTGCCGATCCGAAGAAATTGCGTTTGTGGTTTTATTCGTTGGTCGACGCGCGCCATTGCTTGGCAAAACCTGTGGAATGCGTGGCGACGGTTACAGCCGACGGTGTGATAGCGATACAGCGCCCGAAATTGAAATTTCGCGTTTCAGTCAATCTGACGCGATTTCTTCCTTCGCTATTCGGAGGACTTCGGATTTATCCGCGAATGGAAAAAGAAAGCATCGAGCCGGGAATGCGGAAAGTGTGGCCGGTTGGCGATGAGGCAGTGTTTGTGGTGTTTTAAACGGTTAAAGCAATGAAGGGCATTTTGTTGATTCCGATTTTTGCCGCGATTGGCATTTCGTTTGCCATGTCGAAAACCGACACGACGCGTCGGGGATTGACGCCACGGCCTGTCATGGAAGCATTGGAAAGCGTGAGCGATGCCGATTCGGCTGCCTACGCCGATAAAATTGTCGTGTCGGGCTATGAAAAGGAATTGAGCGATGCCAACGAATCGTTTTTTGTCACGAACGGGACGCCTTTTCGTATCGCTCGGTTGCGTTTGAAGTTTGTCTACTATTATGCGGAAAGCGGCGAAATGCTCCATGAGGAGATACGCGATGTGGATTGCGACATTCCTTCCGGAGAGACGCGGCGGCTTTCCGTGCGTTCGTTCGATCGCCAACGCTCCATGTACTATGCAGGAGGAAGAGCGCCGCGCCGCGCGGCAACGCCCTATCGTGTGAAATACGAAATCCTATCCTATGATGTCCGCATCGTCGTGCGCTGACTCTAATTTTTCCGCTATGCCGGAATATTGTCCCGGCATGCCGGCTTTTATGGATAAAAAACCGATTAAAATCAATAATGCGCTAATTGTTTTCTTCATAGCAGGTTTTTCCTTAATAGCGATGGGTGCTATTGCTTTGCATTTGAATTTTCAAAGGTAATAAATGAAGAAACCAAAAGCAAACAAAATACAAAAAAGTAAAAAATACTTAGCATGTTTAGATGTGGAGGAGGTCGCGGTAGATGTCGAGGGCGGCTTCAACGGTGGTTTCCGCAACGGTGCAGCCGGTTTCGACTTCGCCGATGTTTCGGAGAAGCGTGAAGTTGCATTCTCCATTTTCGCTTTTTTTGTCGTGGCGCATCAGTTCCAACAGCATCGGATAGTCGTCGCACGAAACGGGAAACGTGCCATAGTGCAAGCGCACGAATTCTGCAAGACGGTATAGTTCTTGGCTTGGAAAGCCTTTTTCGGTATGGGAAATGACGGCCTCGACAATCAACCCCCATGCCACGGCATAGCCATGCGGTATGGGATGCCCGTCGCGCAGGGCTTTGCTTTCGAAAGCATGTCCGGCGGTGTGTCCGAGATTGAGTGCGCGGCGCAATCCTTTTTCGAAAGGGTCGGCTTCGACGATGCGGCGCTTGATGCCGACGGATTGTTCAAGCATGTCGAGCAATGCCTGACTGGCAACGCAGTTGAAATCGAAATCGAGCAAGGGCCGGTAGGCCGTTTCTCCGCTGAGCAGTCCATGTTTCAGCATTTCGGCGTAGCCCGATTTGAGTTCTGTTTCCGGCAAGGTGTCGAAAAAAGCGGATGAAATGATTACGGTTTCAGCTTCTTTAAAGAGCCCGATTTCGTTTTTCAGTCCGTTGAAATTGACGCCGGTTTTTCCGCCAACGGCCGCGTCGACTGCGGCAAGCAGGGTGGTCGGGACGTTGAGGAAGCGGATGCCTCGCTTGAACGTGCCGGCGGCGAATCCGCCGAGGTCGGTCACCACGCCTCCGCCAATGTTGACCAATGCCGATTTTCTTGTTCCGCCATGTTCCAACGCTTTCCATACGTGTTCTGCGGTGGCAAGCGTTTTGTGTTCGTCGCCGCAGGGGATGCATATCACTTCGGCGTCGGGGAGCCCCATTCGGTTGAGCACGCAAGCGTTCACGTGCTCGTCGGTTAGGATGAAAACGCGATTGGCGTTCAGGCGTCCGACGGCTTCGCGGAGCGCGTCGGAAACGTTGTTGGTGAAGATTATTTCTTGCGTGGCGGCCATTGGGAATGAATTGTCAGTGTTTTCTTAATGCGATGATTTCGGGCAATGCTGCCGCGAAATGTTTCATGTCGGGGTAAACGATGTCGGCGCCGTGGGAATAGAGTTCGTCGGCGGGGATTGGACCGGTGGTGATCCCGACGGTGAAGCATCCCGACGCGTGTCCGGCTTGGACGCCGAGCGGCGCATTTTCGACAACAATTGTGCTTCCGGCCGGCTCGCCGGCTTTTTCAAGGCCTTTCAGATAAGGCTCGGGAGACGGTTTCCCGTGAGAAACATCGCGGGCAGTCACACGCATGTCGTCGGCAAACGTCATGGGATAGTCGTCGTTCAATCGGCGAAGCAACGAGTCTTGCCCCGAACCGGTGACTAATACGCGTTTGATTCCTGCATCGCGCAATATGCGGAGCATGTCGGCAGTTCCGTCGATTTGGCGGACAGTTCCGAGATCGACGAAGTATTGCGCTTTTTTTGCATATAGGCGTTTGGCTTCTTCGTCGCTCACGTCGCCTTTGCCGTTTCGTTTGGCTATCAGTCGGATGATAGCTGCGCCGGTCATGCCTTCATAGAGGAAAAATTCGTTTTCGTCGTAGGTCCAGCCTTCTTCGTCGGAAAGACGCTTCCATGCTTTGGAATGGTTTGTCATGGAGTCGTAGAGCACGCCATCCATGTCGATTAGTGCTGCCGCTATGGGCGCAGGCGCATTGCCTGTGCGGGCAAGATAGTTTCTGTATGCTTCAAGTTCAGTCATTGTCGTTGTTTGAATCGGGTCGGGTTGCCGGTTGCTTGCGCAATATGCCGTCCGGATTTTGTTGCTTCCGGCGTTGTTTTATCGGCTTTTTTTGTTTTTTGTCGGGAGTCGTAGCACCATCGGAGGGCGTGGCGAGGTCGGCTTTTGTCGTGTCGGGCCGTTCGATGATGCCTTCTTCGATGAGCCGCAAACTGTCGGCTGCGCTAAGTCTTTCGTCGGCAGTCATTGTCGTGTCGATGTATCTGCGCGGTTTTCGTTTTCCGTGTAGCGAACGGTCGTTGCGCAGTCCGGCATCGGCGCCGCGGCGGAATATCTCGTCCATTTGCTTGAACAAGTTCACTTTGGTGGTGTCGGCGATAAGCGTGGAGCGGGCAACCTCGTCTTCTTTCACTTTCGCTTTGCCCAATCGGAATTTCATTTCGTCTTTCAGCAGGTTTCCGCTTAGGTTTATTCCGAATTTGAAGAAGATCGGCGAGTCGAGCACGGAAATGTGGTATTGGTAATTGGTTTCAAAGTCGTTCCATCCGGTCACGCCGAGTTTGTAGCGGTCCATTTTGAGGATAAATGGATACACGTCGAGTTGCGAATCGTAGACGGCGGCTTGCACGGCAAGGCTGTCGATCAAGTTGCGTTCTTTGTTTTTGAACCGTAGCAATTTCGCTATTTGGCGGAATGTTTCGGAATCGAGAAGCACAAGATTTTTCCCGTCGATGTCGAGCACGGCATTTGTGGTCGGAAGCATGACGTTCATGAGCGAGTCGATTTTTGTCGTTGCAGCAAGTCGGGCATTGATCACGCCATCTACACCTTTCAGCATGGGCATGATTGTGTCGATGCCCGGCATCAATTTCATGAACCGCCCGACGTTTATGTCGCGCAAGTCGAGATACAGTCCCATGCCGATGTCGTTTCTGTCGGCCGACGCATATACGAGGTCGAGTTTTAAGTTTCCGTCAGCGCTTTTTCCCGACAAGTCCCGAAGATTGAGCACCCCATTGTTCATTTTGATGGAGGAATGCAAATCCGAGAGTTTGAAGTCGGTATAATATGCATTTTTGTTTAGCAAGTTCACATCAAGCACGATGTTCTTAGGGATCAGAATTGCGTATCTGGTTGTGTCTGTTTCGTCTGACGATTGCTCGACCATATCTTCGACTTGGTTTTCATTTTCTGCCGTGTTGAAAGAGAAAGAAGATTTGTCGCTGCTGTTGGCAAACCGGTTGCCGCGATAGATCGCAGCCATAATTTGGTTGGCGTCGAGCGTGTCGGAAAAAGCATAGAGAACCAACGTCAGGGGTTTCCGCTTCGAACCGAGCATGGCATCGCTGATATTGTTGACTTCACCTTTCAGATTCAAATCGCTTTTGCCTGTGCGGAATGTGAGACTGTGGAGGTCGAATTTTTTTGTGGAGAACGACATGTCCAAGTCTTTCAATTCGTTACGGAGCGGGAAGTAGGGCGTGAACAGTCGTCCTTGTTCCGCTTTGATGGAGCCTCTCATGTCCCATTGGCGGAATAGCCGTTGGAGTTCGTTGTCGACGGAAAGGTCGATAAATTCGTCGGATGATGTGATTTCGTTTGCGGCTATATTTGTGTGGTATCGGCGGAGATAGCGGGCTACCACACTGTCGCGCGGCAATTCGGGATGGCGTTTGCATATGGAATCGATTCGAGCCATGATGCGCCGGCGTTGCCGTTGCGGCTTGATGTTGGCCGACAATTTGATGTCGCCGTTGCGGAGGCTCAGGAACGTCATAGGGTCGGAATAGCTGATTCTTTTGGCGTCGATGCCGAAAGTCAAGAGCGGAAGCCGTCCGCTTTTTCCGAATCGGCGAATCGAAGCATCCGTTTGGATGCCGTTGAGGCGGATGCGGGAAGAATCGAGCAGGCTGAACATGGCGAGCTTGTCGAGGCTGATGCGTGCGCCGATGGGCGTGAGCTGCGTCGAATCGAGAAGCGACTCCATGTCGCCGACGCTGCCGATGCCGGCTTTAAAGCCATTGGCCGCCAAGCGCAGCCCGGGTTGCGCCAAAATGACGGAATCCATGCTTACAGATGCCATCAGCACGTTTTTTATCTGGTTGTCGGGACCATTGAATTCATTGTCGGTGCCGAAGCGGATGGCGCTGCTGCGAGCGAAGAATAGCAGCGAGTCGGACGGGACTGTGTAGCGAATGTTGCGCATTTTTACGATTCCGTTCACTTTCATTCGCTGGAACGTATTGACCGACAAGTCGCTCAGCGCGAATTTCAAATCTGTGCCCATTTCCATTTCTCCTGCAAGGCGGAATGGAAATTCTTGCGGGAGCAATCGCAATACAGTCGCGAGATCGACATTCCCTGTTATTTTGGCATTGATGTTGGGGTCGTTCAATAAATGATCGGCCGTCCCCGATACATTGAGGTGAATGCCGAATCCGTCGAGCAGGATTTTGCGGATGCTCAAAGTGCTTTGATTGGGCATCAATCCGTTGAAATCGAGGTTGGCGGCAATTCCGAACTCGTTGATGCGGGTGCCTTTCTTTTGGTTTGCAACATAGCAATCCGGAATCGTCAGCTCGGCTTTGAATGTCGGATAGTAGCGGCCTGTCAATTTATACGGGGCAGCAAGCGTGAATTTTGCCGAAGCGCTGAAATTCGTTTTGAAGGCATCCAATCCGTAGCGGTAATTTGCAGGAACATGGCGAAATACTTTGTCGAATACGATAGGACCTACGGCAATGTTGAGCGAATTGACAGCCAAAACGGAATCGAACCGCATGTCGGTGTCGAGGGTCACAGGAATATCGGCAACGTTCAAGTTGAGATTTCGGACAACGCAATGCGTCGGATCTTTGATATCCCATAGCGCTGCGCCTTTTATGTAAATGGGGATCGATTGATTGATTTGCCGGGCCGGCGATTTGAAGTGCACATCGCCGTCGAAAAGAAACGAATAAAAGCGATCGGTTTCATAGTCGAGGCTTATCGTTTTGGTGTCGATGCGCGCATAGGTGCTGTCGCGCATGTCGGTATATGTGATTCCGCGATTGTTGGTGATTTGGAATTTGTTGACGACAAGCGAATTGATGATGAATGGGCTTGGTCCTTCTTCTTTTTCTTCGCTTGGTGGGAAGATGTCGAGATTGCTAAGGCTGTCGCTCGCGATGACAACATTGATTCTCGGCTCGTCGATGAGGATGTTGCGAATATTGAATTTCATCAGCGGAATTTCCGTGATGTTGAACGAAGCATGCACCTTGCCAACCGAAAGCAACGAATCGCTTCCGGCGGGCAAAGAGCCTTTGTAGCCATTGAGCGCTTTCGATTTGACATCTACTTTATGCAAATCGATCACCATGTAGGGAAAAGTTTTCCAAATCGTCAGTTCCGCTCGCCCGATGCTGACTTCTGCATTTAAATAGTCATTGGCAACGGATTCTACGATTGGAGTCAACCGTGGGGGCGTGAGAATCCACACTATCAGGCAAAGGACAACGACAACAAGCGAGATGAAAGAACCGATGGTCCATGCAACGGTTTTCAACGTTCGGCGCAGCCATTTTGGCATTCTTTTTTTATCAGAATCCGTACTTTTGTTTGGTTGCTCGATTTCTTTTTTCTCTTGTTCCATTGTCTTGCCCGATTAAACCGTTTGCCATGTGGCAAACGGTTGGTTCATTAAAAAGTTATCGATCGAGCCGTGTTGTTTTGCTCTCTTTTCCGAGGTAGAACATTTTGGCTTTCACTACTTTCCCGGTGGCTTTTACCGGTTCTGTCCACAACGTCGACTGTGCCGTTGGTTCCGACCCGTCGGTGGTGTATCGAATTTCGGCATTGTCGTATTGCTTGTTCATGAACAACATGCCGTTTTCTTCTTTGATGCCCGGCATTCCGATATGGAAGTTGATGCCTTCGCGTTCGAGGGCCGGCAATTCATAGTTGCCGATGTGGCGGTTGTATGCGGCTTTTGTTTGCCCCGGCAGCAAATCGGCATTCCAACCGCGTTCAGCCAACCCGAATATTTTGGGGAATACGTAGTATTCGACCATGTCGAAATTGCGGATGGTTTCAGCAAAGAGATGAGCTTGCACCCCGACAATGCGCTTTTTTGCTTCCGGAAGGAGTTCAATTTTCTTTGCGGCTGTGACTTTGGGATCGAGCGGGCTTCCTGTGACAGTGGTCCATGTCGATTTGTAGATGTCGAACGGACGCGCATCCCAAGTGCGGAATTCGTCGACGTAGCCGCCCCATGTGAGTCCCGGTTCGTCGGGATGGGGATTGTATGCCATGTCGATATAAAAATTGGTCACATTGCTTAGAATAACGTTGTATCCATCGTTGGCAATGGAGTAGGGAATTGTGTCTCTGCGCGATTCGGGCACGGTGCTCCAACAATTGATTCCGGCAAACAAGGGGCGGAGCTTTTTGTCGGTGGCTTCGCTGTGGTTCATGGCTGCTTCTTGCCATCCTCCCATGCGGTATCCTTTTTCTGCAACGATGTCCGCGATGCGGCAAATGAAGTATTCTTCGACGTCGTGGGTTGTTTTCATGCCTTTTTCGGCCATCATTTTTTGAACAGCCGGCGATTCCGCCCATGGATTTCTTGGCACTTCGTCGCCTCCGACGTGGATGTAGGGAAGCGTGACGCCTGCTTCGCGATACATCAGAATGATTTCGTCAATGACTTTTTCCATGAAACGATAAGTGCCTTCCAATGCCGGATTGAGCACATTGTCGTGGTAGCCTTGCGCCGAAGTGTATTTTGAAGTGTCGTCGGGATCCCAGAGACGGTATTGTTCGGCAGCTTCCGGATTGGTGTCTATCAAGCGGTTGTAGCGCACTTTCATCGACATGATGGCAGCACGGGCATGCCCCGGAGATTCGATTTCGGGGATGATTTCTACGCCGCGGGCGTAAGCATAGCGAAGCAAGTCGATGAAGTCTTCGCGTGTAAGGTATCCATTGGACGTGGTTGTCGGATCGTTTGGATTTCCATTTCCAGCGTAGAGTTGGCAGAGGTATTCGTCTTCAGTTTCTGTCATTCCCCTGCGTCCGCCCACTTCGGTCAGTTCCGGAAGTCCCGGGATTTCAATGCGCCATGCTTCGTCGTCGGTGATGTGGAAATGCAATTTGTTTAATTTTAATGTGGCCAATTTGTCGATGAGGCGTTTCACATCGTCGGGCTTTGAATAGTTGCGCACGATGTCGAGCATCATGCCTCGGTGGTTGAGGTCGGGCCAATCGCATATTTCAGCATTGGGAATAACGGAGTTGCCGGCGTTTTGCTCTACGAGTTTCGCAAGCGTTTTGATGCCGTTCATTACAGCGTCGGGCGAAATGCCCCGAATGTCGATGCGCCCGTCGTTGAGCGTCATTTCATAGTATTCGGGATTGGAAGCGGCTGCTTGGTTTTTGGCTTCGGCAGAGCTAATGAGCTCTAAATATACTTCGACTGTATTGGCGGCGTTGGCTTCGGGACGCAGCTTTTCAGCGGCATAGCGGCTTTCCCGTTCGAGGTTGCCGCCGATTGTGTAGACAATCATGGCTGCCGCGAGATTTGTGCCTTTGCCGTCGGGAGCTGCCGTCACTTGCTTCGGAGCCGGCAGGATGTCGAAAAAGTTTTGTTGCGAAGGCGAATCGGCGGGATTCACTTCTGCATTGCGTTCGAACACGCGTTCTGCCGTGGGATAGCCGGCAACGACGGGGAAAGTGCCCCATTCTATTGGATGGCGGACAATGTCCAACGGACGTGCAATCGAATCGGACAAGAATGCGAAATGCCCTCCGTCGGGCGCATAGCTGATCGATTTGAGCGAACCTTTTTCGGCATATTTTATTTCTTTGGTGGCACCGGGGGCCAGTTTGAAACCTTTTTTAGGCGTGATTTTATAGTACCCGGGCATGACTTCTGAAAATTCGACAGGGCAATCCTTGTCGACTATCAATGTGCGAGGAAATGAATTATAATAGATTTTCCAATCGTCGGATAGTGTTTTCTTGCTGATGTTTTTCAGCGTAAAGACGCAATGATATTTGTATTGCTTGCTGTCGTTTCCGATTAATTCCCACGACATGCTCACAGGGCTTGTTTGCGACTCTGCGGCGGTAGATGGTGTATGGGAAAAAGCCGTCATAAGAATGGTTAATGCTGATAGTAAACAGAATTTTTTCATACGGTGGTTTTATTTGTCAAGTTTTATAATTTCATTGATTATGCCTTCGCAAGCGTCTTCCAACAGATTCAGCACGTTTTCGAATCCTTCTGCGCCGCCGTAGTATGGATCGGGGACGCAATCGTGGGTCGTGTAGTGACGGAAAAACGAAGCGATGCGCACGACTTTTGCTTCTTCTTCGAGCGTTCCCGCCATGTCGCGCAGGCAGTCGTAGTTGCTATCGTCCATGGCCGCAATCATGTCGAATCGTTCGAAATCGGACGATGAGACAGGGCGGCTGCGATGTGTCAGTTCCAAGCCTCTACGGCGTGCATGCACGCGCATTCGACGATCGGGCAGGTCGCCGGCATGGTAGCCGGATAGCCCTGCGGAGTCGATTTCGACGCGTTCTGCCAATCCTTGTTCTTCCACGAGTCGGCGCATGATGCCTTCTGCCGCCGGCGAGCGGCAAATATTGCCAAGGCAAACAAACAGTATTTTGTATTTTTCGTCTTTGCTCATAATGCTTCTTGCAAACTTACGAAAAAACTCTGAAATAGACGAATGAAGAATGTGGAAAGGATTTGCAGTTTTTGGCTGGCAAATGAGTTGGTTTTGGCAAAAATGGTGTTAATTTTGAGAATTAATGTCGAATATTGCAATATGAATATTGAGGATTTTAGGGAATATTGCCTTTCATTCAAGGGAACAAATGAAAAAATGCCTTTTGAGAAAGCATCTTCAGCCTACGACCGGAATTTGCTTGTGTTTAGTGTGTTCGACAAATGGTTTTGCTTCGTGAATATTGATGAATTCGATTTTTGTAATCTCAAATGCGATCCGGAGGAAAGCGAAGAGCTGCGGGAACGCTATGAGGGAGTGCGAGCGGGATATCACATGAACAAACGGTTGTGGATAAGCGTGGATTTCAACCGCGATGTGCCGGATGGCAAAATCAAAGAACTTGTCAGAAAGTCGTATGAGGCAGTTGTTGCTACGTTGCCTAAAAAAGAACGCGAAGCATTGGATAAGTTGTGAGGCGGCATGCGGCGCTCATTGTTTTTGTCATTCTCGCGGTCGCCATGATTTTATTCCTTTTTTCTCAACGCAAAGGTTGAATTTGCGCAACATTTGCACGACATAGGACATTTTTGCCCGATATAAGGGTAATTTTATGTAATCCCATGTAATAATCAAAAGGAATGCAAGTTGTTGAAATTTGGATGTTTACGGGTAAAACAAGTCCGGCCGCATTACGCGGCCGGAAGCAAACCCGTTGTCCAGGAAGGACTCGAACCCTCACAGGCGGAACCAGAATCCGAAGTGCTACCATTACACCACTGGACAAGTCTTGTTTTTTCTTTTGCAAATGTAGCGGTAAATTTTTAAACGGCAAACAAAGCTTGGCAAAATTATAAAAAAGAAAATGCAACCCGAACAGGCTGCATTTTCTTTTATAGTGTGACAATTCTGCTATTTCAGATTGTCAATGTAGTTGCGCAATTGTTCTTTTTGCGGTCCCTCAGGCGTAATTTCGTATGCTTTTTCGAAGTACACTTTTGCTGTCGGAGTGTCTTGCATTTGAACGCGATAGTAAGAGCCGACATACGTGTAGATTTCGTTGAGGACAGATTGTTTTTGTTCCGGAGCAATGTCGGTATCGCTATTCACGATTCCTTCCGTCAACAGATAAGCATCGACTGCGTCTTTCGAGAATACTTCCACTCCGTAGTAGAGACGGATGATGCGCGCTTTGCGCAAAGAGAGGCGATAGTCTTTCGTTGCTTTCGAAAGCACGAGGTCAATTGTTTCTACACCTTTTTTATAAGCATCGGTTTTCGCGATTGAATCCTGAGCGGTTGCAATTACGTTTTGATAGCGTCCTGTGAGAATGTACAAGTCGTTCAATTCGTAGTCTTTTTCATATTCTCCGCTGTCGATGAATTTTTGGAATGCTTCGGCCGATTTTTGATACAATGCAGGGTTTTTGTCGACCGACGCTGCAATTGAATAAGCGTTGCTGAGGTCTTTGAGAATTTCTTTTTTCTCGGGGCTCACTTTCAATGCATTTTCGTAAGCAACGGCAGCATCGTCGGCTTTTTCAAGTTCGAGAAGCACGTTGCCATAAGTGGTATAGTCGTTGGCAGTGAATGTGTTGATGTCGGTTTCTTGCATGGTGAAGAAATCTTTTGCCAAAGTTTCAGCTTCCGGATAGTTTTCGAGTGCTGCGGCGTTGAGGAAAAGCATGCGTTTCATCAAGAACGGTGAGTGGTTTTCGGCAGCCAATTGGCGTGCGAGGTCCATGGATTCTTGATAGCGTTCGCCGAAATAGAGCAATACGACGTAGCGCACTTCGTCCGACGGGAAGTGATTAGGATTGTCGATCACTTTTTGATATTGTTCGGCCGCCATTGTCCATTGGTTGTTTTCGTAGTATTTTTCGGCAAGTTCGCGTTGTGCAAGAAGCGAATTGGGCTGACGGTCGGCAATTTCTTTCAAGCGGGAGATTGCCATGTCGGGAGCGATGTGGAAATAGGTGTTGGCATATTTCACATACGCAACCGGACGGTTGTTGTCGAACAAGATGGCCATGTCGTAACGTCCGGCAGATTTTCCATAGTCTTTTTGGTCGGCATACATGTCGCCTTCAAAGATATAGATGGATGCTTCTTTTTCGTTTTTCTTCCGTGCGTCTTTCAAATAGTCGTTGAGTTCCTTTTTGTAAAGGACGGAATCGATGTCGTAGTATACGCGGGCAATGTCGACTTTTACTTTCGCGTCTTTTTTGTCGATTTTTTTGCCAACAAGAGCGACACCCTTACCCATGGTAAAAGCAGCCAGCACAGTGCCGATGCCGAGGCCGGATATATGGCCGAGGAAGAAGAAAGTCATGCAGGCTGTGATGATCAGGCAGGTCACGTCGTAGCTGATTTTTATTTTAGAATAGGGTTTGCCTGTGATATCTTCCATTTCCCGTG
>UQKE01000020.1 GCA_900541555.1 uncultured Porphyromonadaceae bacterium
AGACTTTTTTTCGTGGCGCGTTGCAGCAGATTTTTATTTGCGGAACGAAAAAAGGACATTTGGCTGTTTGGATTTCGGCGTTGATATTCAGTGCGATGCACTTCCAATTTTATGGATTTGTACCTCGGCTTGTTTTGGGTGCGTTTTTTGGATATATGTATTTGTGGAGCGGTTCGCTGTGGGTTCCTGTCGTAGGGCATGCAATCAACAATACGGCCGTCGTGGTGTTGACATGGCTGAAAGAGCAAGGAGCGATTGATTCGGTGGGCGTGGCGGAGAGCGGCGTGCCTTATGCGGCCATTGCCAGTGTTTTAGCCACATTGGCTTTAATGATTGTTTTTCGTGCATATAACGCAAGGGGGAATGGATAAATTGGATATAGAGTCGCATCCGTTTGAGCCTTTTTTGCCGAGGCATGCGAAAGTGTTGATGCTCGGATCTTTCCCGCCGCCGAGAAACCGTTGGGCAATGGAGTTTTATTACCCGAACAAGACGAACGACATGTGGCGTATTTTGGGCATTGTGTTTTTTGGCGACAAAGGAAAGTTTCTGACAACATCGGGATACGACGAAGCGGCCATACGCCGTTTTGCGAGCGATTTCGGAATTGCTCTGTATGATTCTGCTGTTGAAATCCGGCGAGGGAAAGGAAATGCTTCCGATAAGTTCTTGGAAGTGGTGAAGCCGGTGGATTTGAATGGCATATTGTCGCAGCTCCCGGATTGTCGCAATGTGGTGACGACAGGCGAAAAAGCGGCCGGAATTATTGCCGGCTTGACCGGCACGAAAGTGCCTGCGACGAACGATGCCGTATGTTTTGACATGAATGGCGAGCGTTATTTCCATCACCGCATGGTGTCGTCGTCTCGCGCTTATCCCCTTGCAGTGGAAAAGAAAGCAGAAGCTTACGATAAATTATTTAGACAAATAGGGTTGAAGTGAAAATTGAATGTTATTTTTGCAAAAATTTTTCTTATGATATCTGAAATATTTCAATATGTAGATAGCTTTCTGTTGGGGGATCCTCTGATTGCTTATGCGATGATTATTGTGTTCATGACGATTGAGAGTTCGTTTATCCCATTCCCTTCGGAAGTAGTAGTGCCTCCTGCTGCCTATTATGCTTCGATCGAAGGCGGACAAATGAATCTGGCAATGGTTGTCGTCTGTGCCACTGTCGGTGCGATTCTTGGCGCATTGGTGAACTATTATTTGGCAGTTTGGCTCGGACGTCCGATTGTTTACAAATTTGCAAACAGCCGATTGGGACATATTTGCCTGATTGATGAAAGCAGCGTGGTTCGCGCAGAGAAATATTTTGACAAGCACGGTGCGATTTCCACGTTTATCGGGCGTTTGATTCCGGCTGTGCGCCAGCTTATTTCCATTCCGGCCGGATTGGCTCGGATGCATTTGGGAAAATTCGTTTTGTTCACGACCCTTGGCGCAGGGATATGGAATTGCATTTTGGCAGCTCTTGGCTGGTGGCTCAGCACGTTTATCAAGCATGATGAATTGTTTGCAGAGATAGAGCATTGCAATGAATATTTGACTTGGGCAGGATATGGGCTCGGTGTGATAGTTGTAGTGTTTATCGCATATAATTTGTTGAAGAAAAAAGGCAAATCGAAATGTTAGTAGCACCATCTCTTTTATCAGCGGATTTTTGCAATTTGTCGAAAGACATAGACATGATTAACGGCAGTGAGGCGGATTTGCTGCATTTGGACATCATGGATGGCGTCTTTGTGCCAAACATATCTTTCGGATTCCCCGTGTTGAAAGACTTGAAAAATATATGCAAAAAGCCATTGGACGTGCATTTGATGATTGTCGAGCCGCAGAAGTTCATTCGCGAAGTGAAGGAGCTTGGCGCAACATACATGAATGTCCATTACGAAGCATGCACGCATTTGTCGCGTGTGGTGCAACAGATAAAAGAGGCCGGAATGAAAGCCGGCGTGACTATTAATCCGGCAACGCCGGTCTCTGTGCTGGACGATATCATCGGCGAAATCGACCTTGCCTTGATTATGTCGGTCAATCCGGGGTTCGGAGGGCAGAAATTCATTCAAAACACATTGAAAAAAGTGCATCAATTGCGCGACTTGATAGAACTTCGCAATTCGAATGCGTTGATCGAAGTCGACGGAGGCGTAAACGAAGAAACCGGC
The DNA here is from genome assembly GCA_900541555.1 of uncultured Porphyromonadaceae bacterium. Taxonomy (GTDB): domain Bacteria; phylum Bacteroidota; class Bacteroidia; order Bacteroidales; family Muribaculaceae; genus Limisoma; species Limisoma intestinavium. The sequence continues at coordinate 2,175 of UQKE01000020.1, forward strand.
CGGCAATTGAAAGAAGTCGGCGCTGATATCCTTGTTGCCGGCAACTATGTGTTTAAAGCAGATGATCCGCGAGGACGAATCGGCATTTTGAAGCAGTTGTAGGCAATAGCCGGCAGTTGAGGCTTGCCGGCAGGGCTATTCCACGAATGTCGTCGGAAAAATATTTGTTTGGCGGATGCTTTCTTGACGTGTGAACTTGCTTGCATCCGCAATTCGGCGATTGTTGCAGAAATGGATATGAGGATATGTATCAAGCGTGTGGGAGAAGCGGCAAAGTTGGGGATAAATGTCAAATGTCTGCTTCCGCAAATTGCGCTTTGTCGTGTTTAACAGGCACAGAAAGGCGAATGAAGGCCGTTCGTTGTTTTGCAACAATTGCGTGGGGGCGTTGGTGCTTCACGACTATGGCTTGCGCTTCGACGCTCCAACCGTCAATTTGCTCATCCATCCCAAGGACTTTGTTGAAATGTTGTCGCATCTCGGTGCATACATGCAAGCCGACATGGAAGACATCACCAATGGCAATCGTTGTCCGGTAGGCTTGCTGGGCGGGCGAATACAGTTGTTTTTTCATCATTACGCTTCATTCGATAAAGTCAAAGCAGCGTGGAAGCATCGGGCAAAGCGGGTCGATTACGACAATATTTATGCCGTATTGGTGGAAAGGGATGGATGCACTTACGAAGATTTGCAGAACTTCGATCGGCTTCCGATTAAGCGCAAAGTGGCGTTAGTGCATAAGGAATATCCGGAAATACGATGCGCCTATGTTGTTCGTGGCACATTGGAGGGAGAGGCATTGGGGCAGATTATCGCGTTCCGCGGATGTTTCGGGAGGCGATATTACGACCAATTCGATTGGGCTCGTTTTTTGGACCTGTCGCGTTAGTGGCGGCGCATTTTCGATTGCAGGAACGGACGAACTTTCGTGGAGTACAGGTAGTATCCGTATAGAGGAAGTCCCACGCCGACAATAGTGTAAAGAATCCAAAATCCATCGGTGGCAGCATAATCGTGGATGACCATGTGGCATCCGATTTGTCGGGGATCAAGGTCGTACCACCAGATTTTCAGCAAGCTGACTAATTTGTATGCCGAAACGTGCCAGATAAACACGTAGAGCGTATGCTCGCCGCAATAAACGAGAAATCGCGTTGCGATGTTTTTCAGTTTTGCCAAATGGAAAGAGATGTTGTATGTCATAATCCAACCGGCGATTCCGGTTATGGGCAGCGTGAACACGTCGCGGATAGTCGGATTTAGAATCATGCCTGTACATCTTAGTGCTGCGCCTCCAAGCACGATTGCAGCTCCGATGGCTGCGAGCCAAAGGCTGTGCCCGATACGGTCTTCATATTGGCGGTAAAGCACTCCGACGCCGAAAAACAATACGCCCATCGTATCGCGGTAGCCACCTTGGAAAAGCGTTGCTATTCGAATGCCTTCTCCGGCTTTGAATAGAGCAAAACCGAAAGCGAGCAGGCAGATTGCAAGCGGCAGGGCAGTGACACGATCGCGCAATAGTTTCGTGCTGTTGAGCAGGCAATAGAGAATCACGAATGCAATGCTGGCGACAAACAATCCTCTGAAAAACCAAAATGCACCGGCGAGAAATTCGTCATATCCGCCCATTGAAAATACGATGTTGACAAACCGTTGCCAAAATTGGTGGATGGAGTAGGGATGCGTGACGCCTCCCGTCCAATTGCCATAAACTTCGTTTAAAATGCCGATTTTAAACAGCAGGTTGTGTATCAATAAGAAAAACAGGCTCCATTTTAGGAATGGGATATATAATCCTTTGAAACGTTTTACGATAAATGGCCAAGGGTTGTCGGCTGTCGATGCTTTGAAAAAATAGCCGGCGGTGATGAAAAATAGCGGCATGTGGAAAAGGTAGATGGCGCGATTGAGCATTCCCGGCATTTCTGCATGGGCTATGACTACTAAAATGATAGCAATTCCTTTTGCTATGGATATGGCGTTGTTGCGTTGCATGGTTTTAAATTTTCAAGGGACAAAGATAATGCAAGCCGAGCGCAGAGGAAAAAGAATTCATTCATTTTCTCTTTGCCGAGGCGCAGCTTATCTTATGGAAAGATAATTCAAGCCGAGCGCAGAGGAAAAAGAATTCATTCATTTTCCCTTTGCCGAGGCGCAGCTTATTTTATCGAAAGATACTATGTTTGTTTCAAAAAGGAAAAAGGTGTAAATTTGAATATTAAAAAGTTCGATAGTAATAACCATTGTATAACATCCAAAATCCACACCCAATGAAACGAATGCAAAATAAAGAAATTGGATTTAAAAAACAAAGGATTTGCATCGGAATTGATACACATTATAAAAAAGCGGATGGCAAAAACAACATTCTGCCATCCGCTTCATATAATCACACTTGGAAACAATTATTGCCGTGTCTTATATAAAGATTGTGCTATTAGCAAGAAAACCACCAGCAACAATCCGTTGCAAATAGCAAACAGTGGTATGTTGTATTCAAAAAATGCGAATACTATATTCATTATGATTCCACCCGTACAGAACAATCCGGAAAGGAGCTTAATGCTTACTCCTGTTCGTCCTTCTTTATAGTTAATGGCGACAGATGCCCCGCAAGTGACGAATGTGTATGCGCCTACTGCAATTGCCGATATGGTAGCATACGGTTCTTCATCGGCTATTTCATAACATCCCCACGCTATCAGCGCTGAAATAGCCGCGACCAAAACAAGTCTAAAATAATCGATTTTCATACTACGGCTTAATAAGCATAAACAATTTGTTGATTTCGGGCAAATCTCTTGCAAACACCCATCCGCTCAGTCCTTGTCTCCACATTAGCGAATCTTGCCGCAAACTGCCAATTTTCACGTAATCGGCAAGTTCCGATTCCTCACATGGTCCGACTTGCGCGTTGCCGTTGACCACAAAATAATAAAGCCTCTTTGTCGACACAATCGGATTTCCCGCGCCGGGAACTCTCATTCCCGCGATGCACGTATTCATTGTGGAAATCATCTGATTGGCAATAGCCATTCCCATGCCGAATTCCACAAGACGGTCAATTGAAGAAAAACTGTTATCATCCATAATATATTTTCTAAAAAGAGCCGGCTATCAATAAGCTGACATCCGGCTCGGATCTTTTAATTATGATTAAATGCGCATTTGCCGGATTATGGCATTGGAGGCGGTGGTGGAGCCATCTGCGACGCTGGCGCAAACAGCGCCGACAACTCTGCGACGTTGCCTGCCATCTCCCACTGAGCCATGCCTTGTTTCCACACATAGGTGTTGCGGCTAAGCTGTCCGTTTTGCACTAACTGCTGCATCTGTTGCATATTGAACGGTCCGCTCTGTTGTCCATTGGCAGAAACCATATACTGCACTTGCGGCATTGGCGGAGGCGTGTTCATCTGGCCTTGCATCGCGCCACCCATTTGGTTCATCATTCCGGCCATCTGGTTTCCCAATGCTCCGCCCATCATCATTCCTGCCATCATTCCTGCCGGGTTCATAGAGTCGCCGCCCATGCCGAAGCTGCCCATCTGTCCAAGGCTCGCCGCACCGGTTTTGAGCACGTCAGTTTGCTGGTTAAGCGCATGCGCTCCGATAAAATTGGTCTCCGTTTGCAATTTTTGAGCTCTCTGCGCTTCTTCGCGCTGGATGCGAAGCGTTTCAGCCATGTTTTCAGCATTAATTTTCTGTGTGTCATCCAAATTCCTAATGCCGATATTTGTTTGCGCTTCAATCGTTTTCGTTTGTTGTTCAGCTGTCACCTTGCGCAAATCCCGGTAGCCGTCGCTCTCTTTGTCGGGTTCTATGGCTGATATGTCCAGTCGTTTTAAGTTTACGCCAAAATCCTCAACGAATTCGGGAGCAAGACGCGCTTTTATCAAATCGTTAATTTCGGCTACCTTCCGTTCTATTTGCAAAACCGGAATTCCATTATCCGAAGGCGTATTTGTGACGAAACTTTTGACATATTTAATTACTGCATTTTTAATCTCTGACTTGAATTGCTCAAGGTCAAAATTAACAAGTCTGTGAAGCTTAATAAACGACTTATAATCAGTAATGTTAAACATTATTGAGCCTCTCACGGCCATTGGAACGGCAAAATCTGAGAATCGCGGGTCAAACACATCGAAATATGGCACAGCAAATTTAATTGACACGTTTCCGGCTAAATTAATGAAATAGACTTCAGCCTGAAACGGAGAAGAACCGCCCCATGCAGCTCCCACAAGGTTGGCAAGCACCGGAAAATTGGCAGTCTTTAAAATGTCATCGTACGGACCTTCTATAAAGTCCTGCATCGTGCCGTCTTTCTGTTTGTAAACGAATACAGCCACTTCGCCATCTTTCACGCGGAGACTGCTGCCATAGCGTATGGAGTTCTCTTTGCGCGTGGAATTGACATCTGCGCCTGCCGGACGCCATTTCCAAACAAGGTATTCTTGCTCGTCGCAGCGGATCACGTCCATCAATCCGCCTTCATTCTTTCCGAAACCGAATAATCCCATATTTTTTAATCTTTAATCTATGGTATGAGCAGGCTCGCCAAAGAAGCACCGCCAACCACCACGAAACCTATTATCACGCCAAAACAACCTTTTTTCTTCTTTTCCAATTCTCTCATTTTTTCAATAAACGGTGCGAACATAGGATCATCCGGGAACAAAAGCTCAGCTTTTCTAGCACATTCTTGAAATTTTTGTTTATATACATAAACCCGTAAACGAGGTTCCAAAGATGTCAGAAACTCGAATAAATCAGCTTTTGTATTTGGAATAGGGAATGTTTCTATTATTTCTTCTTGTAGATCACCTACTGCATTATCATATGCAACTGAATCATCAAACATGGAACGATCGATTTTATTTCTTGCCTCTTCCAGTTTATTAGCTAACAACTGCGATGAAGAGTTTGCTTTAAGATCTGAAAATTCATAGCCGCATTCTTTACATGTAGCTTGATAGCTACTAACTATCGCTCCGCAAACAGGACATTTCTTTATATCTCCCATTTTGTTGGATTGCGGCGAAGCCGTCGATTCCGCTTTTGCTTTGTCGATTTCCTTTTGCTTGTCGTAAAGTTTCGATTGAAGTACCATCTCGAATTCATCAAGATCAATACCCATGCTTTCTGCTCTTTTAAAAAGAACTTGCTTTTCCTTTTCTGTCAACACTCCATCTGCAAGTGCGGCGTTTATTAATTCTTCTATTTTAGGATCGTACATAATAAATATAATTTAATTATTGTTTATTTTTCTTTTCATACAATTTTGCTTCCAGCACCATCTTAAACTCGTCAAGATCAATGCCCATACTCATAGCCTTAGCATACAGCACTTGCCGTTCTTTTTCTGTAAGTTCACCATCGGCAAGGGCAAAATCAATTAGTTTTTCTAATTTTGGGTCATAGAAACTGCCGTCATTGCTATTGGCAGCACTCTGTTGAACGGGCGCAGAAGGCATGGAACGTGAACGATTTGATTTTCTATCATCATACTCTTCGTCCTCCTCATCATATTCATCTTCATCTTCATCTTCGTCCTCCTCATCATATTCATCTTCATCTTCGTCCTCCTCATCATATTCATCTTCGTCGTAATCTTCTTTAGAATAGCTATGTGTCTTATTACGTTTAAAATAGCCACTTTGTCCGCTCTCGATATCTCTTTTTATGTCTTCTACCTGACTTTTGGTAAATCCATGAACAACCACCTCTGTTCCACGTGTATAGAACCTCAAGGTAGAGAAGCCAATAAGTCTTGAATTGACTGACACTGAGGCTATTTCATCGTATGGAATGAAAATTTCCTTTCCTTTCCAAAAACCGGGGATTTTCACTTTCAATCCATTTATTTCCACGACAATATGAGGTGGAAACAATTTATTGCCATCAGATAATCTTGACGCAACGTATTTGTCTCCTAACATTTTTTTTGAATTTTATTGTTAATATTATATTCAGCGTTTTCTATTTTTTCGCAACCATTGTCCTTGCCTGAAAGGGAAAGACATACTTTTGAATTTGCGATATACAGATTGATGAGTTTGGCTATCTCTGTCGCATTCAAGCACTCATCATATTCATAAATATCGTTTGATAAATTGTCGATACAAGCGAATCCGCAAGGGTTATTGATTGTAAACATATTCACTTGCAATACAGCATAATTCACGTTGCACAAATTCGTCACGGTAGAGCCGCTTGTGCGCGAAGCAATGACTATGATGTCGCAATGCGCTTTAACGGCTTGGTTAAACCACTGTTGCGCACGCGGATGGTTCGGATCACCCAAACTGCACAATCCGATTTTCACTCCGTTATAGTAAGTTATCACAGTCCATTCTTCAGTTCGCTTTCTTGTGTAAGGCGTGACCAAACGCTCCAAGCCAAGCAGGCTGATAAGCTTTTTAATCGTATGGGTTTTTCCCGAGTCTTGTTTCCCGGAAACCGTAATGATAAGTTTCTTCATAGTTGATAATTTAAATAGCGAACTGTTCGTAATTCATCTATTTTTCGTAACGTTTCAGCAATATCATCAATTCATACACACGGCGCAAATCGCAATAATGCGTAACACGTTCCCATATTAGGGCATTTTCCTTTATGGATTTTTCTATGTTTAATGTATAAACGCCAATGAATTGATAGCAGTCTTGTCCCTTGAGGCGCATGAAAGTGATTCTGACAATGGGGTGCTCTACGTATCTTTTCACATGCTCATTGCGTTTTTCTTCAATGAATTCTGAAGAGTCGCCTTCGACACCTGCATAATATTCTTTAAATACAGAGTAATCCGGATTCAATTCGTTTGCCCATCCAAGATCGTTGTCTTCTTTCGGGCAATATACTTCCACGTCCCTTAATCCGGGAACGGGAGCAGAACCTTTTCTCGGGGCTTTGGTGTCGAATATCGCAAAAGCATCACCGACATTGCTCACGCAACAATTCTTGTCGTATGCATTCAATTCAAATTTACCGTTGAACTGTGCCATAATTTAATGTTTTAATATGTTAATAATGCTTTCTTTTTTTGATTAAAGCTATTCATCATTGCGATTGGCATACCAACTTTGACCTTACAGCATTAATACACAGTAACATCCAACCTATATTGGAATAAATCGGCGGCATGCTCCATATCTTCTTTAGTTTTTACATTCAATATGACAGAGACCCTTACCTCATCCACACCATAATTACTATTTACGATAAACCCGATGCCATTTTTCCATCCATAGAAGAAATCACGTCTCCTATCACGAGTGAGAGTAATTCCATATAATTCTGCTATTTTATTTGTAATAGCAGATGATGCCAATATTACCATGTCTTCGGCTTCTCCAGTGAAACGGAATCGATAGTCTATGGCGTTGATCTGGGTAGTCAATGGTCGCTCCGGGAAAAATTCATTCGGCAGGAATTCTAATGCAATCATATACAGAGTCACTCCGTCCATAATAGGAATTTCCGGATATGGATCTATACGACCAGTGGTATGATTGCCACCACGGATAGGCATTATCCAATAATCATCTGAAACATTCAAATATGGAGCATACTGCGACTTGCTCATAAAATCGGATACAGTCGCTCCGGGGACAAGCCCGTCAAACTGATTCGGGGCTTTTGCGTTCTTAAAAAACTTATTTATAAACGTTGTGGTAAACTTTTCGTTATCAGTCTGGGCTGATACTTCTTGACAGCATAACAGCGCGAGAATCAATGGTAGAAGTCCAAATACTGCTCTTCCACGAAAATGTGGTAATTTAATCTTCATTGTTAACATTGTATTTAAATTTTAATTGATTTTATGTTGGTTTTGCAAATATAGAAGATGAAAATGTTTGCAATTTATTAATCATGTGTCTGATATGGCTACAAATTGTATCCGATTTGGATACGAGTTTGGGATTGAGGGTTGAGAGGGAGGAGAGTTGGAAAAACACGCAATGTCCTCCTCTGCCGCGCGGAGCGCGGATAGGGGAGAAAGTTTTTCCGCAGGAAAAACAGAGGGGTTCAATAATGGTCTATGGTTGAGAGTTTAGGGTTGAGTTGCACATAACCGTGCGTTTTTCGGTTTCTCAACTCTCATTCCTCAACTAAATTAAGCCGCTTTGCGGCTGTGGGTCAACCCCTTCGGCTCTGTCGAGCCACTTCCCCTATCGCCGACGGCGCGGCGACACAGGGGAGGCATTGCACAAGAGTGCCACTTTCAATGGGCTTATTTCCGTATACTTTCGGATAGTGGCAATTTTTAGGAATCATCATGATCGCTTTTTGCCAATTCGTTGGAAATGTCTTTGAAAAAGTCGTGACCGAGCACACGGCTGATGCGTTCCAGAAGCGCGGTGTCGATGCTGTGTTTTTTGAGAATTTTATAAACGTTGGTACGCGTGCAGCAAATCTGCGCGGCAAGCCAAGCGGCACTGCGACGCTCTTCCCTGAGTTTTTCCCTGATGCAATTTCCTATATGCACGATTCAATGCCCTTTGCAGGGTAGTGCTCCATGTGTCCCTCATTTAGCTCTAAAAATTGTACAAAAAAGCGTGGACAATGTTCTGTCTATCTTGTTAGAGGCATCGCCAAACGCCCATACGGAAATAAACAGTCCATCCCACGCCGTGCCGATATGTATCGCCCCATTTGCAGGGGTGACATGGCAAGCATGAGCGTCTTCGGACTGCTTCATCCTTCCGTATAAAAAATTTGGCGAATTTCTAACAAAGGATAAAGCAAAAACGCTTTTACAAATATGTATTGCAGATTGGGAAATCCCAATCTGATTGCAAACATACGTAAAAATATTCATTTTATAGGCTGTCGAAAAGAAGTTATATGACGGTTGTAGGATTCATGACAGAGTCGTCTGCGTCGATATGGTTAAATAGATCGTTTGTTTTTTTGATGGGAAATGGGGGCGGAGTGGGAAGAAATGCATATCTTTATGACATAATTATATTGAGTTATGGTGATTGCTTTGAAAAGAGTATTTTTTACGGTGTGCCTTGCATTGCCATTGTCGATGCCGGCATTCGGAGAGAGTTGGATTCGTATCAACCAGCTGGGGTATTTGCCGAAATCGGTAAAAACGGCTGTGTTTATCAGTGAAGAAAAAACCGATGTCGGAGAATTTGAGCTTGTCGAGGCATTGACGATGCGTCCGGTGGCAAAATTCCAAACGGTCGCGAATACAGGAAAATATGGGACGATGGAAAGCACTTGCCGGCTGAATTTCACAAGTTTTGAGCAGCAAGGAAGCTATTGCCTGAAAGTAGGCGACACGTATTCTCCCGCTTTTCGGATCGGCACGGACGTGTACGACGGCACGGCCGATTTCGTGCTCAATTACATGCGCCAGCAACGATGTGGCTACAATCCATTTTTGCGCGACAGCTGCCATCGCTACGACGGATATATCGAATACCATTCGACGAAAACAGGGCAGCATCTCGACGTGAGGGGCGGCTGGCATGATGCCGGCGACTATTTGCAGTACACGACCACTTCGGCCAATGCCATTTATCAAATGATGTTGGCCTACGAAGCAAATCCGGAAGCTTTTGGCGATGCCTACGATGCAATGGGCAGGAAAGGGGCAAACGGCATTCCCGACATTGTCGATGAAATAAAATGGGGACTTGATTGGCTCGATCGCATGAATCCCGAGCCGGGCGAATTGTACAATCAAATTGCCGACGATCGCGACCATGCATCTTTTCGGCTGCCGACGTCGGATGCAGTCGATTACGGCTACGGCGCGGGAACGGGGCGGCCTGTGTATTTTTGCAGCGGAGAGCCTCAACAGCGCGGCAAGTTCATGAATGCCACGACCGGCGTGGCGAGCACTGCCGGAAAATTCGCTTCATGCTTTGCTATGGGTTCCAATATTTTGGCCGACTATTATCCGGAGTTTGCTGCAAAGATTCGTGAAAAGGCGATACCGGCCTATCAAGAAGGCGTGAAGAAGCCCGGCGTGTGCCAAACGGCTTCGGTCGTATCCCCATATATTTACGAAGAAGCCAATTGGGTCGACGATATGGAGCTTGGCGCGGCGGAATTGTATCGGCTGACAGGCGATTCGAAATATTTGCAAGACGCCATCGAATATGGGCGTCGCGAGCCGATAACTCCTTGGATGGGCGCCGACAGCGCTCGCCATTATCAATGGTATCCGTTTATGAATGTCGGGCATTACCGTGTTGCGGCGATGGGCGATGCGCGGGTGATGGCAGAGTTTGCCCGCAATCTGCGAAGCGGGATCAGCCGCACGTATGAGAAAGCAAAAGAGAATCCTTATTTGTTTGGCATACCGGCAATTTGGTGTTCAAACAATTTGACAACGGCGATGGTGACGCAGTGCATGCTTTATCGGGAACTTACGGGCGATTCCACTTATGTCGAAATGGAAGCAGCTTTGCGCGACTGGTTGTTTGGCTGCAATCCGTGGGGGACGAGCATGGTGGTGGAATTGCCTTATGGCGGCGACTATCCGTCGCAACCCCATTCCGCTTATGTGTCGGAACATGTGGGAAACGCGACGGGCGGATTGGTCGACGGCCCTGTGTATGCAAGCATCTTTGAGAGTTTGCGCGGGGTGAATCTCGACGGACTTCCATGGCAAAAAGGCGAACCGTACGAGCGTTTCCAACCCGGCGACATGGTTTATCACGACGCGATTGGCGATTATTCGACCAACGAACCCACCATGGACGGAACGGCGAGCATGACTTATTTCTTGTCGTCGTTGCAACGGGAAGGGATGATGCAGGCAGATCGCCGCTCGGCTGCGAAACGCAATGAAAAGATTAGCGGAGGGATTGTCCGCACGGATACGAAAGAAAAGACAATTGCTTTGGCGTTTTCAGCCCATACAGACGCGGAAGGAGCTGATAAAGTTATCCGGACGCTCGATAAATATGGAATCAATGCCAATTTCTTTTTCACGGGCTATTTGTACGAGCATGGCGAAAACGTCGTGAAGCGTCTTTTGGAAAGGGGCGACTATCTCGGTTCGCATAGTTATGGGCATTTGCAGTATATCGACGTGAAACGACCGGATACCACTTTGGTTTCGCGCGACGAATTTACGGCCGATTTGCGAAAAAGCTATGAAGCGATGGGGCGTTATGGCATTACGCCGGAAAAGGCGCGGTATTTTCTGCCTCCTTTTGAGGAATACAATGCGACGGTGGCGTCTTGGGCGAACATGCTGGGATTGACGGTGGTGAATTATACGCCGGGAACGGGCAGCGCCATGGACTATACGACTCCCGATTTGCCCTACTACCGTTCGAGCGAAGAAATTTACCGGCATATCATGGATGAAGAAGAAAAAAACGGGCTGAATGGACATATCTTGCTTTTGCATTTAGGCACGGATCCGGCCCGAACGGATAAATTTTTCGACAATTGCCTTGACCGGCTGCTTGCCGATTTGCTTGGAAAAGGCTATCGCTTTGTCTTGCTTGAAGAAGCGATAGGGCGTTAAGCCGGAGTCATCGCGACTCCTTTTGGGCTGCGCGAGATATTGAATCATAAAAAAATGCCGCATCATAAAGATATGCGGCATTTTTTTATGATTGCAACGCCAATGCTTGAATCTACAACGAATATCCCCAATCGCGCAGTGCTTCGTCCCAATTGTTTTCGACAATTTTCACTGTGGCTTCTTCGTAGCTGTATTTGTTTTTCTTGTAGCCTTTTTTCTTGTCGAGGTATTTGCGGATTTCGCTTTCTGCCTCTTCAAATCCGGAGAGATTCAGTTTCGCGTAGATGTCCTTTGTCATGTCGAAAGCATTCTTCTCGAAATCTTCAAATTTCATTTCGTAGAGATTGCCTTCGGGGATCAGGTGCTTGTCGGCTTCATAGCGGTGGTACAGGCGTTTGTAGGTTTCTACGATGTTGTCGACAATTTGTTCTTTCGAAATTTCTTGCAATTGCAACGGCCTGATTGTGTTTGTGAAGAAGCTGCGCGTGCTTTCAAACACAGTGTAGGGGTTGCGCATCAAATAGATGAATTTTGCATTCGGAAACATTTCCAAAAGCGTGCGAATGCGCCCCGTGTGTGGCGGATTTTTGCTTAAATAGCGCGTGCCGCCGGTATTGGCGAGCGATATTTTGACAAGACGCATGAACGTGTCTTTAAATACGGCGCGTTCTTCTTCCGTGATTTTCTCGAATGTGAGGAAGCGGTCGCAATATTCCATCCAACGTTGGGGGAAAAACCAGAAATTGTAGAACGTGTAGGGCATCATGTTTGACAACGCAAACTCCTCTTCTTGCGGGAGTTCCGGATTTAATTCCATGTTGTCGGTCGGGCGATGGTCGGGCATGAGCGCGCCCATGCTTTTCTTGAATAGCGGTTGGCATCGCAACACGAGATGGGGAAAAACCGTCTGGTATGTGGTGGTGTAGCCGAATTGCTTGTCGCAGGCAAATACGTTGTGGACAAACGTTGTGCCGCTACGCCAATGCCCGAGGATGAATAGCGGGTCGTGTTCGAGAGGCCGTCCGGCCAATAATTTTTCGTAACGGGCGCGTTGGAGCGGCGTTAACGTGCTGAGCAAGCGGCTGACGGCTTTCGTGAGACGGTATTTTCCTTTATACCGTTTGTCGATTTGTTGGTCTTTTGTCAACGCTTTGAACGTCTGCCAATCGGCTCCGACGAGTGTGTTGACGGGGAGTTTGTCGAATGTGAGTCCCATGCGGATTATTTTTTTACTTTGATGGAAATGCCTTGTTTGCGCAATTCGTCGCATACGCGCACGATGGCGTCATAATGAGATGCATCTATACCGAGGTCGCTCATGCAGATTGTGGCAAGCGCGTCGTCGTGCATCATGTCTTTTGCATCCACTCGGTCGATAATCATGCCTACGGCAGAGGTGTTGTTGGTTATCGGGTCGATGAGTACGAATGAGCCTGTTTGCTTGTTGGCGTGGTATGAATCGAAAAACAATTCTTTTCCCGTTGTAAATACGACACGGCCTATTTCGTTGAGCGACAATTTGTCGACTTGCGACTGCTCCATCGTGTTGACATCCACTTTGTATTTGATGTTGTCGATGCGGGCGCGAGTTGTGTTGGTGGTTTGCTTTAAGTAGAATTGCTTGTTTACGTCCATTTCTTCTTCGTCCATCCACACGAGCATCGCTTCGAAATTCCGGTCTTCTGTCGGAAGGTTGTCCGGTTTCACAAGCATTTCGCCGCGGGAAATGTCGATTTCGTCCTCCAACGTCAGAGTCACGCACAGTGGGGGAAAGGCTTCGTCAAGATCGCCATCGTAGGTGACGATGCTTTTCACTTTCGAGGTTTTTCGCGACGGCAAGGCCATGACGGTGTCGCCTTTGCGAATGATGCCTGAGGCTACTTTTCCGCTGAATCCGCGAAAATCGAGATTCGGGCGCAATACGTATTGCACGGGGAAGCGGAAGTCGGTGTAGTTGCGGTCGAGGTCGATAGGCACTGTTTCCAAATAGTCGAGCAAACATTTCCCTTCATACCACGGAGTGCGGTCGCTTTTCGTCACTACGTTGTCGCCGTCGAGCGCGGAAAGAGGGATGCATGTGATGTCTGGAATGCCGAGCGGAGCGACAAATTCTTGGAAATCGGAAACGATTTTGTCAAAAACACCTTTGTCGAATCCCACCAAATCCATTTTGTTCACGGCGAGCACAAGATGCTTGATTCCGAGAAGGGAGATCAAATACGTGTGGCGGCGTGTTTGGGTGATGACGCCGGTTCGCGCATCCACGAGAATCACTGCGGCATTGGCAGTCGAACCGCCTGTGATCATGTTGCGGGTGTATTGTTCGTGTCCCGGCGTGTCGGCGATGATGAATTTGCGGTTGTTGGTGCTGAAATAGCGATATGCCACGTCGATGGTGATGCCTTGTTCGCGTTCGGCTTTCAAGCCGTCGAGCAGCAACGCATAGTCGATATGGTCGCCGGCGTTTCCCATGCGTTTGCTGTCGCGTTCGAGCGCATCCAGCTGGTCTTCGTATATTTTCTTGCTGTCGAACAGCAAACGTCCTATCAATGTGGATTTTCCATCGTCGACGGAGCCGGCTGTCAGAAAACGCAACAAATCTTTTTGTTCGTCTTTGTCGAGAAATTCTTTTATGTTGAGTTTCGAATTGGTATCCATAGCCGTTTTGTTTTTAGAAATATCCTTCACGTTTCTTTTGTTCCATGCTCGAATCTTGGTCGAAGTCGATCACTCGCGTGGTGCGCTCGCTCTTGGTCGTGGTCATCATTTCTTCCACGATTTTTTCAATGGTGTCGGCTTCGCTTTCCACAGCGCCTGTCAGCGGCCAGCATCCGAGCGTGCGGAATCTCACTTTGCGCATTTGGATTTTGTCGCGGTATTCTTCCGGCAAACGGTCGTCGTCGGGCATGATCAGATTGCCGTCGATTTCGACGATCGGGCGTTCTTTTGCGAAATACAAGGGTACGATGGGTATTTTTTCCAATCGGATATATTGCCAAATGTCGAGTTCTGTCCAATTGGACAAAGGAAAGACGCGGACGCTTTCTCCTTTATGGACGCGCGTGTTGTAGATGTCCCAAAGTTCGGGACGTTGGTTTTTGGGGTCCCATTGCTGGAACTTGTCGCGGAATGAGAATATGCGTTCTTTCGCGCGGCTTTTTTCTTCGTCGCGCCGTGCACCGCCAAAAGCGGCATCGAATTTGTATTTTTCGAGCGCGTGGAGCAAGGCTTGTGTTTTCATCAAGTCGGTATGCACTTTGCTTCCGTGTGTGAATGGGCCTACTCCGGCGTTGAAGGCTTCCATGTTTGATTCCACGATGAGTTTCCAGCCATGCTCTTTGGCGTATTTGTCGCGGAATTCAAGCATTTCCTTGAATTTCCATTTTGAATCGATGTGCATGAGGGGGAAAGGCACTTTCCCGGGGTAAAAAGCTTTTTCCGCCAAATGGGTCATCACGCATGAATCTTTGCCGATGGAAAACAGCATGACGGGATTTTCAAATTCCGCTGCGGCTTCCCGAATGATGTAGATTGATTCAGCTTCGAGTTCTTGGAGGTGGCTTAATTTATAGTTTGACATATTTGTGTTTAATTTTTGATTTCAACTTTTGGGAGGATGAGAGACAGCAACCGATTTACGGATTCTTCCAACGATATGACCGACGTGTCGAGTTCGATGTCGGGATGGTCGGGCGTTTCAAATGGCGCGGAGATGCCGGTGAATTCTTTGATTTCGCCCCGCCTTGCTTTGGCATATAGGCCTTTGACGTCGCGACGCTCGCATTCTTCAAGCGGCGTGCTGACAAAAACTTCGACAAAGTCTTTTTTGCCGATGATGCGAGCCGCCATTTCGCGCAAATTGTTGTTCGGGCTGATGAATGCGGCAATGGTGATGATGCCGGTGTCGACAAAAAGTTTGCCCACTTCGGCGATCCGGCGAATATTTTCTACGCGGTCCTCTGCGGAGAATCCGAGATTGTTGTTGATTCCGCATCGGATATTGTCGCCGTCTAAAATTCGGCACAACAGGCCTCTTTGGTGCAATTCGCGTTCGAGCGCGATGGCGATGGTGCTTTTTCCGGAACCGCTAAGCCCTGTGAACCAAACCATCAATCCTTTTTGATGCAACAAATTTTCTTTGTCGCTGCGCGACATCATTTTGTCGAAAATGGGGTAGATATGTTCCATAATGTATTTTATTTTCTTAAGCAGGGACAAAAGGCCAGATTAAGGGGATGAGTGTAATGGATATTGCCATGACAATCAAGTCCATAGGAATTCCGATTTTCGTGAAATCCGTGAACTTGTAATTTCCGGCGCCCTGTACAATCAGATTTGTTTGATAGCCTATTGGGGTGGCGAAGCCTGCCGATGCCGCGATGCAGATGGCAATGAAGAACGGCATGGGGTCGACTCCGAACTGTTGGGCTGTTTCCAACGCGAGCGGGAACGCGAGCGCGGCGGCTGCATTGTTGGTGATGAGCTCGGTGATTACGAGCGTGACGAAATAAAGCAGAGCAAGCGCTCCCCATGCGCCTAACGATCCGGAAACATCTTTGATGAAGTTGGCTATCAGTGCTGCCAATCCGGATTCTTCCATCGCCGCACTGATGGCGAATGCGCAGGCGATTGTAATCAGAATGTCCCAACTGATGTATTTGGTGTATTTCTTCGGGGGGTATATTTTGAGCCATGCCATTACTACCGCAGTTACGGCGGCAAAGAAAAACATGTCCATCTTCACGTTCGGGAAGCGTTCTTGAAAGTAGGGAAGTTCGCCGATTGTCGCTCCAATAATCATGATGAGGAGCAACGCCAATGCCGTCCATTTCTTCCATGCAGGAACAGTGCGGGTGGGGATTTCCTTTCCGTTGGTCATCATAAGGAATACCGATGAGTCTCCCCATGTTTTGGTGAACGCGTCGTCGGCGAGCAAGACCAGCGTGTCGCCCTGTTGCAATGTCACTTCTCCGAGATTCTTGGTGATGACTTGACCGCCTTGGCGTATTTCCTTTACTTCTGCCCCATATTTTCTCTTGAAGTCGAAATTGTTCAGTTTGCGTTTCAAGCCGGGAAAGCGAGACGCAAGCACTACTTCCACGATATGCTGTCCTTTTTCCGTAGTGGCATCAGGTTCTTCATCCTCGAAGGCATCGGGACGCTCTGCCGGAAGAAGTTTTTTCGATGTCAGTATGATGAACGCCAAGCCGGCAACGGTTATCGGTATGCCGATAAAGGCGAGGTCGAACATTTTCATGCCGGGCAGGCCTTTTTCTATCATCATGCCGTGGACAACCAGATTGGTAGAGGTCCCGATAAGCGTGCACAATCCGCCGAGGATGGTGGCATACGACAACGGAATCAAGAATTTGGTGCACGACAGGCCGATTTTCTTTGCCCAGTTCTTTACAATGGGCGCAAAAATGACCACCACCGGCGTGTTGTTGAGAAATGCAGAGAATGCGCTCACGATGGGTAGAAGCCGCAATTGGGCTTTCGCAACTGTGGTTTTCTCCTCCGGCAACAGTTTTTTGACGATGGTGCTTAGCGCGCCGCTTTGCCTAATTCCTTCGCTGACGAGGAAGAGCAACGCGACTGTGATCATGCCACGGTTGCTGAATCCGGCTACCATTTGCTTCGGAGTGATAATGCCTGCCGCCATAAACACCACTACCAGAGACAATAAGACAATGCCGGGACGCATTTTGTCCAGTATGAGGGCGACCAGCATTCCTATCAGGCCGAGCAATACGAAGATTATTTCAAAATCCATTTTTTACGGTTATTGGCACAAAAGTACGAAAAAGAGTGTCGGTACAATAAAAAAATTGATAATAATTGTTGTGCTCTTTTTCCTGAATTTATTTCTTATGGTATGGTTGTCACCGTATATTTAAGAATTTGTGGGTTTGCAATGACAGCCTCCATTGCGGATTGCTCAGGCAGGCGCGGATTGTCGCGGCTGTATTTTCGGCATTTTTTTGCTTGTCGCCGTAGTCGCATGGTTGCAGGAAGCGATGACGGGCGGCGAAACGGTCGTATTGTGCCAAATTCTGGCCTTCGTAGACCACCTTCAACTCATCGCATCTGGACAGGACGATACGCTCGTTGCCAGCGTATTCGGGCGCTTTGGGCGACAATGTAATCCAATCTATGTTGTCGGGGATGGAATGGGTGCCGTTGGTTTCTATCGCGATGCGTCGTTGTCCGTTGGCATGGAGCATGTCGACAAGTTCGGGTGTGACGAAAAGCGACGGCTCGCCTCCGGTCAGCACAATGTGTGAGGCCGGAAATTTGTTTGTTTCTGCAACGATTTCTTCGGCTGTCATCAAATGTCCGGATTGATGGTTTGTGTCGCAAAACGGGCAATGCAGATTGCAACCGGAGAACCGGACGAAAACGGCGGGAGTGCCTGTGAAATAGCCTTCCCCTTGAAGGCTGTAGAATATTTCGTTGATTTTAAAAGTCTGCATCGTCGATGGCATAAGCGGCAATATTGCTTTCGGATTCTTGCACGACCACTTTGTAGCATTCCGGGATGCGTTCGCAAATCCAGCGGGCGATGTTCTCCGCCGTCGGGTTGAAGGGCAACAATTCGTTGAAATCCCCATGGTCGAGATAGCCATGGATGTCTTTTTTTATTTTGGAGAAGTCGCACACCATTCCATTGGCATTCAATTCTTTCGAGCGGCAATATATGGTGACGAGCCAATTGTGTCCGTGCCTTTTGCTGCAGGGGCTTTCGTAGTCGAGCGTCAATCGGTGGCAACCCGCTATTTCCAATTTCTTTTTGACGTAGTACATTCTTGTTCCGATGAAATTGATTGCAAAGATAACGTGTTCGCCGGAATATAAAAACAACACGCGAGAAGGAATCTGTGGCGGTTGAGAAGGAACAAACTCTCAACTTCAAATTCTCAATCATAAACAGCTACATTGCTGCTTTTGAAAGGTCTTAAAACTCTTATTGAATATATTGGATTTGTTTGATAATATGAGCGAAAGATGCATGGATGTCCGTGTTGCTTACGCGGATTGGGAAATATAGGAATCTGTAAGATAGGTACAACTATCTGTAAAATCGGTATAGGTCTTTGGTTGCCAATCGGTTAATTTTGCAATGTTAATCAGAATAATAAGTAAGATAAACTGTTACGACTATGAAAAAAGTGCTTTTATCAGTTGTTTCTTTATTAGTCTTTGCAACTAATTTCCAATTTGTTATGGCGCAAGAAAAAATTACACAAACTGCCGGCCGCGTGCAGTTGGGGGAGTTCGCTCCCACATTCGCGGAATTGAACGATGATGTCTTGTTTGGAGAAGTGTGGAACCGGCCGGGGTTGAACCCTCGCGAACGCAGCATGATCACGATTGCCACGCTTGTGGGAAAAGGCATCATTGATTCGTCGCTCACCCATCATTTGCAATTTGCCAAAAGCAACGGCGTGACGCGCACCGAGATTTCGGAAATGCTTACGCATATCGCCTTTTATGCCGGTTGGCCCAACGCATGGGGCGCTTTCCGCTTGGCAAAGGACGTGTGGGCGGATGATGCAGCCGACGACAACGGCAAAGCGGCATTTCAGCGCGAAATGATTTTCCCGATTGGCGAGCCGAATACGGCATACGCCAAATATTTCATCGGTAATAGCTACCTTGCTCCTATTTCCGGCGAACAGGTTGCGTTCAACAATGTGACTTTCGAACCTCGTTGCCGCAACAATTGGCACATACACCATGCCACGAAAGGCGGCGGGCAGATGCTGGTGTGCGTGGCCGGTCGCGGATGGTATCAGGAAGAAGGCAAAGCAGCCGTGCAATTGCTTCCGGGCGATGTCGTTCACATTCCTGCCAACGTGAAGCATTGGCATGGGGCGGCAGCCGACAGTTGGTTTGCGCATCTCGCCTTTGAAATCTCGGGCGAAAACGCTTCCAACGAATGGTTGGAGTCTGTCACCGACGAAGAATACGACAAACTCGGCAAATAGTGATTTGTTTATAGCTTCTGTATTGGTCGGGAATGCTGCAACGGCATTCCCGTTTAGTATCCATACGTGAAGTATTGCCAAGCGGAGTTGTCGCACAGCCATTCTTTGGAATCATTGTCGTAGATTCTTATGTAGAATTTTAACCACCGCTTGCCTGTCACGTGCAATTCCGAATTTGGCATGAATAGCGTGAAATCGTCATATCTCGATGATTCGTAGTTTGGTGTGAAATTTTTTCCTATGGAAACATCTCCACCGACCGTGCAGTAGGAATTGTTGATGTCTTGCAACGGTGTGTCGGATGCGTCGTTGTAATAGAAATAGGCGATGCATTGGCCGGAACGATTCAACATGTTGTGGACAGTAAATTTCACATGGATCAACATGCCTTTGACTCCATCCCACATTTGATTGAGGTCTACCCAAATAGATTCAATTTCAGCATAGCGTGGACCCTGTTTCGAAAGCAATGTGACAGGCGTGGAATAAACTAAGTTTCCATCGTGCCACAGTTCGTATCGGTAAGTTCCGGTCGTATAGCTTCCGCCATTGTTGTTGCCCCATCCGCTGGCAATCATCATTTGGTTTTTGCCGGGATATACAGTCCGTTGAAAAGAAGAAGTATAGCCGGCAGGAGAAGATGCGCTGCTTTCCAATTCTCCGTTTGGTTTGTATATTTTGTAGAAAAATGTTACAGTCTGTTGAGTGTTGCATAGCCCGTCATAGTAAATTCGAGGTTTCAGGTAGCGGATATCGGATGCGTATAATGTGGAGCCGTAATCGGATAGTAAGTTTCCATCGTAGTCGGTGTTGCCGAATTGGATATTAGAAACACGGATATATCCGGCATTCTCCGCTGCTTGAATTTCTTCCGGTTTGGGAAGCAGCGAGACAGATGTAGAATACAAGCACTTTCCGTCGTGCCATAGTTCATATTGCCAATTTCCGGGATAGAAATAACCTCCTTCGATTGTCCCCCAACCGTTTCCATACGCTATGTTGTTATTTCCCGGGGAAACGGTTATTTGAAAGGACGACGTGAAACCGGCAGGGGAGGACATGTTGGTTTCTAAGATTCCGTTTGGCTTATAAATTTTGTAATGGAATGTTTCTACTAAGGATGTGTCGCATAGCCCGTTGTAGGAAATTCGAGGTTTCAGGTAACGAATGTCGGATGCGTATAAAGTAGATCCATAATCGGATATTATATTCCCGTCAAAATCGGTATTTCCAAATTGGATATTGAATGGTTGGATATATCCGTTGCGTGCTGCTTCTCTTTTGCGTTCGCTCTCTTGTTGTTCTGCTTCCTGTCGCCGCCGGTCTTCGCGCATGGCGTTGTCGCAATCGGAGATGCGGGCGGCGATGTTGTTTTGCTTGGGCTTGTCGGGGCAGGCGGATGCTGCTTTATAATAGCGCTTGGCTTCGGCGTAGCTCCCTTGTCTGTAGAGTTGTTCGGCTTTATTGTAATTTGTTGTGAAACATTGGGTTTGTGCAATAGCTTCTATTCCCTGTGTGCTAATAATCATCAAGATAGATAGAATGGAGATTGCTTTGGATAAAGTGTTCATTGAGATGGATGTTAAGTCTGTTTTTGCAAAAGTACACATTTTTTATTAATTTCAAGATAAAAGTGTTGATGAAATTTTAAGGTAGAGAACAGTTTATGGTTATTAATGCAACAATGCCTTTGCAATAAATGAATGCAAAGGCATTGCTATATTAGGTTGTTGCAAATGACGAATTATTTTTTGTGTTGCTCGATCCAGCGGCGGGCAACTAACTTTGTTTTGAATTATATCGAACTCACGTTGTTTATGTTTGACGAGCGTTGTGTTAGCTTTAATATGGTTGTTACACAGATGCTCCACAATGATTGTAAAAAGATATCTATTGTGGAGCATAACATATATTGTTACTGCGTCACAAATACTCTCCAACTGCCATCCTTCTCGCCTCGCTCAACGTATTTTTTCTGTATGAGCTGATCGAGCAGTTTTTGGATAGCTGCGATGCTGATTCCCGTGATTTCTTTCATATCGGCCAAAGTAAGTGTCGGTTCAGTTCGCATAGCATTCAGAATCTTTGTATAATTGGGGGTTCGGAATGCAATGCGTTCTCCATCATACCACCACACATTTTCATTCTTTTCACTTACAAACAATACATTGTTATAAACTTCTGTTGCGACTAGATTATTGAAATATTTCAAAAACGGGCGAATATCCTTAATTTCTGCGTGAGCACCATCATTAGGGTCAGGACCTACTTCGAGATCGGCTTGATGCAGAGCTTCCAGATATTCACTCTTTTTGCGGCTGCGAACAACGACCATCGGGTAATTATGGCGAATTAGAATAAAGTTTACCATCAGTCGGGCAATGCGACCATTCCCATCCTCGAAGGGGTGAATGCGTATATAGCGGTAATGGAATAACGCTGCTAACTCCACAGGAGAAAGTTTTCCTTCTTGCTCGGTCTTGTTATACCAATCCACCAAGTCCGCCATTAGTCCGGGCGTCTCTTCTGGCGAAGCATACTCAAATCTATCGCCGTATCGTGTAATGACACTATTTCGTCTAGTCTTATACTGACCGGCGTGTATTACGTAACTTGTCTGCACGCCATTAGGGAGATTACGATATACTGTGTAATCTTCACGAAGTAGAGTCTTATGTAAAGTTCTGATAAAATTCTGAGTCAAGGGAGTTTCTTTCACTCTCGCTTGCTCAGTCGTCATGCGAAGGCCAACGTTGCTTGCTGTCATTTCTTGTACATCACGCACATCTGCCTCGCCAATCACTTTCCCAAAGAGCAACAAAATTTCCGTTTGGCCATAGGTTAATGTATTACCCTCAATGTGGTTGCTGTTGTAGTTGAAGTCCACTGTAAAACGACGGCTAAGCCTTTCCCTATCCTTATCGGATAATGGTTGTAACTCCTGCCACGTAGCCAATGCTTTTTTGATATTTAGGTATTTCATGCGCCTGAACATTTATTGTCAACGATGCGAATATACAAAAAGTTTTGAATATGGTTGTATAGGTACAACCTTTTTATAATCTTTTTTTTGATGGCATGTTGAATGGCAAGATTGGAGAATTGTTGCTCCAAAAGCAAAAAGCTGCTCAAAACTGAATAAAATTACGGTTTTGATTTCCAAGTCGGTTTCAGGGGTATTTTTAAACAAAAACGAACGGAGGCTGCATATAGCGTCTCCGTCCGTTTTTTTATTGTGCAGGTCAAGTTATTTTTTGTGTTGCTCGGTCCAGCGGCGGGCATTGACAAATGCTTCTATCCACGGCGTTACTTCGTCGGCGGAACGGCGATTTTCGGGATAGTAGCCGCATTGCCACGGGAAAATGGCCCGTTCGAGGTGGGGCATCATTGCCAAGTGGCGACCGTCGGCAGAGGCGATGCCTGCAACGCCGTCCGGCGAACCGTTCGGGTTGGCCGGATAGGAGCGATAGGCATATCGTGCCACGACGTTGTAGTTTTCCATGCCTTCCGGCAAATTGAATTTTCCTTCGCCATGGGCAACCCAGATGCCTAATTTCGAACCCGACAGGGATTTGAACATGACGGAATTGTTTTCCGGAATGGTCAGTCCGATGAATTGCGATTCGAATTTGTGCGAATCGTTGTGGAGCATCGTGGCTTTTTGGCGGTGTTCCGGATTGATGAGGTTCAGTTCAATCATCAATTGGCAACCGTTGCAAATGCCGAGGCTGAGCGTGTCGGGTCGTGCATAGAATTTTTTCAACGCGGCTTTTGCTTTGTTGTTCCAAAGGAATCCGCCTGCCCATCCTTTTGCGGAGCCAAGCACGTCGGAGTTGGAAAATCCGCCGCAGAACACAATCATGTTCACGTCGTCGAGCGTTTCGCGTCCGGATGTCAAATCGGTCATGTGCACGTCTTTCACATCGAATCCTGCAAGGTAGAGGGAATAGGCCATTTCGCGATCGCCATTGACTCCTTTTTCTCGGATGATGGCGGCCTTGATGCCTGTCGGCTTCCTCCTGTCGGCTTCCAGCCCGTAGGAATTGAGCGTGCCTTTGAATTCTTTCGGGAAACGATATCGGATGGGTTGCTTTTTGTAGTTCAAGAAACGTTTTTTTGCGCATGCCTCTCCGCTCTGCTTGCGGTCGAGCAAATAGGACGATTCAAACCAAATGTCGCGCAAGTAGTCGATAAACAGCAGGTAGTCCTTGTCTTGGTGGGTGAGGAGCAACGCCCGTTCGTCTTGCGGCTTGCCGATGCACAAGTGGCGGATGCCGTAGCTGTCGAGCACGCCGGTTGCTTTTTGCATGTCCTTGTCGTCGATTTGCATGACGATGGCGCTGTTTTCGGCAAATAGGATTTTCACGATGTCGTTGTCGGCAAAGCCATTCAGGTCGATGGTCAACCCGCCTTTGACGTTGGCAAAAGTCATTTCCAGCAATGTCGTGATCAAGCCTCCTGCCGAGACATCGTGGAGGGCAAGAACCATGCCTTTGTCGACAAGTTGCTGCACGGCGTTGAACGCGTTTGCAAAGTATTCGGCGGAAGCGATGCGCGGCACGTCGGCATCGATGCTGTTTTGTGATTGGGCGAAAGCAGAACCGCCAAGCGCCAACGGAGAATTGCTGAAATCCACGTAGAGCAGCGAGGTGCCTTTTTTGTTCTGCACCACAGGGCCGGCCACTTTTTTCACATCGCCCACTTCTCCGGCGGCAGAAATAATGACTGTGCCCGGCGCTTTGACTTTCTTGTTGCCGTATTTTTGCGTCATTGAGAGGCTGTCTTTGCCGGTGGGGATGTTGATGCCGAGCGCGCAAGCAAAATCGCTGCATGCTTCCACGGCGCGATAGAGCGCGGCATCTTCGCCTTCGTTGCGGCATGGCCACATCCAATTGGCGCTGAGCGATACGCTTTTCAGACCGTCGGTAAGCGTTGCTCCGGCAATGTTGGTCAATGCTTCGGCAATCGAGGCGATGGAGCCTTGTGCTGCATCGGCAATCGCAATTTGCGGCGCATGTCCGATAGACGTGGCAATGCCTTTCGTGCCGGTATAGTCCAATGCCACGACTCCGCAGTCGCTCAATGGCAACTGGATTTCTCCTTGACATTGCTGGCGGGCAATTTTGCCCGTCACGGAACGGTCGACTTTGTTGGTCAACCAATCTTTGCATGCGACGGCTTCCAACCGGAGCACTTCTTCTATGTAATCGTTGAGTTTTGATGTCTTGTATTTGACAGGCGCGAGCAGCCGGCGGCGGGTCGTGTCGGTCATGTAGGTTTTCGGCGAACTTCCGAACATGTCGGTCATTGCCAGATCGATGGGTCGAATGCCATCTTTTTGCTCGAATACAAAACGATGGTCGCCGGTCGTTTCTCCGATTACGTAGAACGGTGCGCGTTCGCGTTCGGCAATTGTCCGCACTCTGTCGATGTCTTCTTTTTTGACAACCATGCCCATGCGTTCCTGCGATTCGTTTCCGATTATTTCTTTGGAGGAAAGCGTGGGGTCGCCTATTGGCAGCGCGTCGATTTCGATTTTTCCTCCGGTGGCTTCGACAAGCTCGGAAAGCGCGTTGAGGTGTCCGCCGGCTCCATGGTCGTGGATGGAAACAATGGGGTTTGAGTCGGATTCGGCAAGGGCGCGAATCACATTCGACACGCGTTTTTGCATTTCCGGATTGGCGCGTTGCACGGCATTAAGCTCGATGGCATTGGCGTATTGCCCTGTGTTGACCGACGACACAGCGCCGCCGCCCATGCCGATGCGGTAGTTGTCGCCTCCCATCAGCACGACATTTTCATGCGGTTCGGGCACGCCTTTGATTGCATCTCTTTTTGCTGCGAATCCGACGCCGCCGGCAAGCATGATTACTTTATCGTAGGCAAATTCTTCATCTTTTTCTTTGTGTTCAAACGTCAGGACGGAGCCGCAGATGAGCGGTTGCCCGAATTTGTTTCCGAAATCGGAAGCGCCGTTGGAAGCCTTGATGAGAATTTCTTCCGGCGTTTGGTAGAGCCATTTGCGTGGAGCCGGAGCCGATGCTTCCCACGGACGTCCGGACTCGGTGCGCGGATAGGATGTCATGTAGACCGCCGTTCCTGCAAGCGGAAGGCTGGCTTTTCCGCCTCCGAGACGGTCGCGAATTTCGCCGCCTGTGCCTGTGGCTGCGCCATTGAACGGTTCCACCGTTGTCGGGAAGTTGTGGGTTTCGGCTTTCAGCGACAGCACCGTTTCGATGTCCTTCACCTCGAAATAGTCCGGCTGGTGTGGATTTTTTGGTGCGAATTGCTTTATGACGGGTCCTTCGACAAATGCCACATTGTCTTTATATGCAGACACCAATTTGTTGGGATTTGTTTGGGATGTCTTTTTAATCAGCTTGAAAAGCGACGACGGCTTTTCTTCTCCGTCGATGATAAACACGCCATTGAATATTTTATGGCGGCAATGCTCGGAATTGACTTGCGAGAATCCGAACACTTCGCTGTCGGTCAGCGGGCGTCCTAATTTTTTCGACAGGGATTTCAAGTAATCGATTTCTTCCGGACTAAGCGCCAGCCCTTCTTCATCGTTGTATGCTTCAATGTCGGAAATATGAATGATGTCGTCCGGCTTCTTGTCGACTTCGAAAATGTTTTCCCCGATTCCGTCGTATAGGCGTTGCAACATTTTGTCGAATGTCGGATTTTTTGTTTTTACGGGAAAATACTCTTCAATTCGAGAAATTCCCGACAATCCCATGTTTTGTGTGATTTCCACGGCGTTGGTGCTCCACGGGGTGATCATTTCCTTTCTCGGACCAATGAATTTGCCGTCGAGCGAACCGGTGTTTAATAGCGAAGCTCCGCTGAACAGCCATTGAAGTTTTTCAATTTCGTTGTTGTCCAACTTGTGGTCGGATTCTAATGCGATAATTGAGCCTGTCGTAGTTTTGAAGAAGTTGATCATATAGAAATCGATAAGAAGTGAATGATTTATTTTGCGACAAATTTACGGAAAAATCGCGTAGTAGCTTTTATCTCCGAATCGGATTCTTTCGCATTGCTTTATTTTTAGTGGAAAAGGTGCTAACTTTGCACGCGTTTCAAGGCTGTTAAAGGATGGCAACAATTTTAAATATAGAAACTTCGACCGATGTCTGCTCCGTGTGTTTGTCGCACGAAGGGGAAATGAAATTTCATGATGCCGATTACAAAGGGCGGAATCATGCAGTGGTTTTGGGCCCGTTTGTAAAGAATGCTTTGGATTATGCCCGTCAGTGCGAGTTGGCGCTTGATGCGGTTGCAGTGAGCATCGGACCGGGATCTTATACGGGATTGCGCATCGGCTTGTCGGAGGCGAAAGGCCTTTGTTTCGGCCTTGGCGTGCCGTTGATTGGCGTGAACACGCTGAAATTGCTGAGCGTGTCGGTCATGTTTTCGAAGCACGTGGAGCCTGACGAATATTTCGTGCCAATGATAGATGCGCGCCGGATGGAAGTTTTTACCGGCGTTTACGACTTGGCGTTAAATGAAATAGTTGGCAATCAGGCAATGATTGTCGATGAAAACTCGTTTGCCGGCTTGTTGGCCGAACGGCGGTTGCTGTTCATGGGCAACGGCGCGGATAAAGTGTCGGAAGTGATCAAGCATAAAAATGCGGAATTCATACTTGGCGTGCGTCCGAATGCGGCCGACATGATTGCGTTGTCGGAAAAGGCATATCGGGAACAGGATTTTCTCGATTTGGCATATTCCACGCCGAATTATCTGAAAAAGTTTTATGCGACAGTGCCAAAGAAAAATGTATTAAAGTGAGAGAAACGATGTTGGAATACAATACTAAAAAAGAGAAATTGATTTTACCGGAATATGGGCGCAATATCCAGCAGATGGTGGATTATTGCCTGACTATACCGGAACGGGAAGAGCGGACGCGTTGCGCGAAAGCCATTGTCGAAATCATGAGCAATTTGTTTTCTGATCGCCGCGATGTGGACGACTTTAATAAGAAATTGTGGAATCAATTGGCGATTATGTCGGATTTCAAGCTGGATATAGATTATCCTTGCGAAGTTATCCCGAAAGAAAGCCTGCAATCGAAGCCTGAAAAAGTTCCTTATAAATTGACGCCGATTCGCTATCGCCATTATGGGAAAATCATCGAACGGTTGATCGACATCGCGTCGGAGATGCCGGAAGGAGAGGAGCGCGAAAATTTGTCGATGCTGATTGCGCAACACATGAAAAAACTGCTGTTGCAAGTGAATAATGAAGGCGTGGAGGACGAAAAGGTGTTCAAGGATTTGGCGGAATATTCCCGTGGCCGAATCGTGCTGGACCCTGCAACCCATCATTTGCGTGATTTTAAGGAGTTGATTCAACCATCCAATCAAAATAGCGGAAAGAAGTCCAAAAAGCGGAAATGACACAGGCATGATTACTGCGGAAGAGTTAGTCGAAATCGGGCAATTCAACAAGGCGCATGGCATTGGCGGAGAGATGTCGGCAACGGTGGTGTGCGATCCGGAAGACATTGAATCGTTTTCAGCGTTGATTGTGTCGATGGACGGCATATTTGTCCCGTTTTTCGTGTCGGGAATCCGCACGAAAGGACGCAGTTCCGTGCTGTTGAAGATGGATGGCGTCGATACGGAAGAATATGCGCGCCGCTTCGTGAACAAGAAAATTTACGCCTTGCGCGAAGAGTTTTCGGATGTGGAAGAAGTAAGAGGCGATTTTTTGATAGGCTATTCCATGATTGACCAAGATGGCGCGAAGATAGGCGAGATCACAGATGTGGACTTTTCGACGGAAAACGCGCTTTTCGTGATGGAAAGAGACGGTCGAAATTTTTATATACCCATCACGGACGACTTTATCGTAGAGATACGAGAAGATTCAAAAACTTTGGTGATGGATTTGCCGCAAGGCATGATTGATGTCCAAATTGATTAAATATTCCCTAAAATATCCCATTTACTGTTTTGAGAATTTGTCTGTTTGCCTGAATTTCTTACCTTAGCAAACAAATTCTAACGCGAATGAGCCAAGAAATTGATTTTCCCATATATGATGAAGAGGATGCTGTTCGTTTCATAAAGGACAGATTGCCCGAAAACTTGTCAGGAAGCTTGACTAAAAACCAAATTCTTGAAATTATCGATTTGATTTTTGACTATTACGAATCGGCGGGCTTTCTTAGTTTGAGCGATGTCGATCGCGAGCCGGACGAGCGCGACGTTGTTGCTGCCGTGGCGAAACGGATGAAGGGCAGGGAGCTTTCCTTTGATGAAATTGCAGAGATTGTTCGATTGGAATTGGCGTATGAAGATACTTTAAATAGGTAGGACAAGCATGGATTTGCGAAAAACGATATATAAAATTGCAAGATGCGGTATCGCAATGGCAGTAATCGCTGCTTTTGCATCGGAACCTCTCGATGCAAAAGATAATTTTTTCAAACGCAGCGCATCGGCTGTCAAGGAATTTTTCACTGGCGGCAAGCAAGATAATGCCGACGCGGCCGAATGTCGGGAAGAGGATGAAAATGTAGTTGATCCGGTGACCGATAATTCCATGACGGCAGCGGAAGAATTGGAGTTGCTTTACGACAGTTCGCTGGACGACAATGTCAGAATCCCGAAGCTTTTAGACCAAAAAGAGGCAATTCGCGCATATCAATTGAGGCAGGCAAAGAAATTGGTTGCTGCCGGAGAGCAGGTCGAAACGATGCGAAACGGGGAAGTGATCATTGCCACCATAGAATGCAACGAATTGTTTTTGCCCAATGATACGGTGTTGAAGCCGACGGCGGCAAAATATTTGAAACCGTATGTGGGATTCTTGAAAGAACGCGACATGTACAGGATGCTGCTTGCAATGCATAGCGATGATACGGGGTCGGCAGCATATACCGACAATCTGACGAGCGCGCGCGTGCTTGCCGTTTTGGAATGGTTCCAGCAGCATGCGGCAGAAACCGATTATGTCATTCCTTATGCGATGGGAGCTTCCGAGCCGTTGTATACAAACAATTCGGTGGAAAACCGCAGCAAGAATCGGCGATTGGAAATCTATTTGGTGCCGGGGCGCGCCATGATTCAATCGGCTTCCGAAGGCAAACTTCCGGACTGACGGAATGTGCTCCGCGCGACGGGTCGAAAACGCAATCGGCAAGGAATTTCGATACTTGCTAAATTGCGCTGAACATTGTACCTTTGCCGGAAAATTCAACAAAAATGGCAAAGGAGCTAAAGGAATTGACAAAACGTAGCGAAAATTATTCGCAATGGTATAACGATTTGGTAATAAAGGCGGATCTTGCAGAGCAATCGGCAGTGAGAGGGTGTATGGTCATAAAACCCTATGGATATGCGATTTGGGAAAAGATGCAACGCCAATTGGACGATATGTTTAAGGCAACGGGGCATGTGAATGCATATTTTCCGTTGTTGATTCCGAAATCTTTTTTGAGCAGGGAAGCCGAGCATGTGGAAGGCTTTGCAAAAGAATGTGCCGTAGTCACGCACTATCGTTTGAAAAATGCAGAAGACGGCAGCGGCGTGGTTGTCGATCCTGAAGCTAAATTGGAAGAAGAATTGATCATTCGCCCGACATCGGAGACAATCATTTGGAACACTTATAAAAATTGGATTCATTCCTATCGCGATTTGCCTATCTTGTGCAACCAATGGGCGAATGTGTTCCGATGGGAAATGCGGACGCGCATGTTCCTGCGCACGGCAGAATTTTTATGGCAGGAAGGCCATACGGCTCATGCCACAAAGGAAGAAGCATTGGAAGAGGCAAAGAAGATGCTGAACGTGTATGCCGATTTTGCCGAAAAATATATGGCTGTTCCGGTTATAAAAGGTGTGAAAACCGCCAACGAACGGTTTGCCGGAGCGTTGGAAACGTTCACGATAGAGGCGATGATGCAAGATGGCAAGGCATTGCAGTCGGGCACTTCGCATTTCCTCGGCCAAAATTTTGCCAAGGCATTTGACGTGAAATTTATCAACAAAGAAAACCAATTGGAATATGTGTGGGCAACTTCGTGGGGCGTGTCGACTCGTTTGATGGGCGCATTGATTATGACGCATTCCGACGACAACGGATTGGTGCTTCCGCCTCATCTTGCTCCGATACAAGTGGTTATTGTCCCAATTTATAAAAATGCAGAACAACTTTCTGCCGTTTCCGAGAAGGTTGCGGCCATTGTCGACGGTTTGAAAGCGAAGGGAATTAGCGTGAAATACGATGATGCCGACAATAAGCGCCCCGGATTCAAATTTGCCGATTATGAATTGAAAGGCGTTCCCGTTCGTCTTGCTCTCGGCGCACGCGATTTGGAAAATGGCACTGTGGAAATCATGCGTCGCGATACGCTCGAAAAGGACACTGTGCCGTTGGAAGGTATCGTCGAGCGTGTGGCTTCTTTGTTGGAAGAAATACAGGCAAATATTTACGAAAAAGCCCGCAAATTCCGCGATGAGCATATTTCAGAAGCAATTTCCTATGAAGAATTTAAAGCAAAAATTGAAGCAGGGGGATTTGTGCTTGCTCATTGGGACGGAACGACAGAAACCGAGGAGCGCGTGAAAGAAGAGACGAAAGCGACGATTCGCTGTATCCCGTTCGATGGCGATACGACTCCGGGTGTTTGCATGGTTACCGGAAAACCTTCGGCTCGTCGGGTTTTGTTCGCCCGTTCATATTAAGGGTCTTTATTTGGTAAATGTATAGAAAAGTAGACGACTGTTTGAATTTACTCAAACAGTCGTCTACTTTTTAACTTTCGTTGAGTTCTACCACTGGAATCCTATTTTAACTTGGAACTTATTTCTTGTCCATAGTTCATCTTCAAAAGTATTGTTATAATAGTCTTCACCGGTTAATCCTGTGCATTCATGGTGTATGAATCCTATACCCACGCAAAATTTCCATAGTCGTATTCCTATACTGGCATCGCAATAGAATCCGGAGTATTCGTCTATATTGTATGCATAACCGAGGGATAAACTGACGTATGGTTCTATCTTTTTAGCTACTGGATAGTATCCTTTTAAGTTGATGAATAAAGGTATATTGGAGGTCTCACATAGCCAATCTTTATATCTGTCGTGATAAAACCACAGGTCGCCGTATTCTATACCGATTCCCGCTCCGGCAAACAGGTATTTGTTAATACGTATGCCGTGAGTTGTCGTTAAAGAGAGGCAGATATCGTCACCTGCGTAACCTAAGTAGATGTCTCCTTGATAG
>UQKE01000021.1 GCA_900541555.1 uncultured Porphyromonadaceae bacterium
CTGTCTTTTATTGTTGCGGTTGCCGCGATGTTGCAATGTCCTCCTCTGTGTAGATAAGGCGTATTTTTATGAACGTGCGGCGAATACGAGCAAATATGGAAGTTGAATTGCAAGATTGGGAAACGTAGCAATGTCCTCCTCTGCCGCGCGCAGAGCGCGGATAGGGGAGGTGCCGCAGGCGGAGGGGTTCGGTAAGCATTAATGTTGTAGTTTCACAAACTTTTCTGTTTCCCGACTTGCAGGGAAGCCGCTTTGCGGCTGATGGGCACCCCTACCGCGCCGCGTTCCAGACTCTTAGCTATAAACGCAGCTACATTGCCCATAAAATAACATGCTTATATCGCCACTGACGCGGCGAGACAGGGGAAGACATTTGCCGGTAGCGGTTTGTGTTTGCCGGTAGCGGTTGAGATATCAGTGAAATTGGCGAACGCGCAATGTCCTCCTCTGCCGCGCCGTGCGCGGATAGGGGAGGTGGCGCGGAGCGCCGGAGGGGTTTTATGGTTGCAGTTGCATTTCATTTTTGTGGCGTATAATCCTTGCGGGATTATTGTGGATTTGAACCCCCTCGGTCCGTTGGACCACTCCCCCTATATCGCCGTCGTTGCGGCGACACAGGGGGAGACATTGGCGCGTTTCCGCCTTTCGGGTTTCAACTGCTTTTTCTGGGTGGAAAGCCGCTGCGCGGCTGTGGTTGGGGCGCCTCGCCCCTTTGTACGACCTCCCTCTAACCATAGATTCTATTATTCTTCGGTTTTGAAGTTTTGGGCGATATGGGCAGCGAGACGAGGCTAAAAAATGCTGTTGGAATATGCTGTACGGCATGTTTTTGGCGGTTTTGCAAAATTTAAGCAACTTCGGTCGTTTTTTGCGCGTGAAACGCTTGCATGAGAAAAATAGTCGGTGTAATTTAGCGCACAAATATGAGTGCG
Organism: uncultured Porphyromonadaceae bacterium; assembly: GCA_900541555.1. GTDB lineage: Bacteria > Bacteroidota > Bacteroidia > Bacteroidales > Muribaculaceae > Limisoma > Limisoma intestinavium. The sequence continues at coordinate 933 of UQKE01000021.1, forward strand.
GCATGTCTGCACCAAGCGAAAGAATAACATTTATCTAACTAAAACTATTTAAGTATGAAAAAAGGTTTACTTTTTGCTTCTTTACTGTTGGTTGGCGCAAGCGTAAGCGCACAAGAAACGCGCAACGACGCAGTGAAAGAATCTGAAACTTACGCAACCACCAATGGCGTGACTTGCGAAAACTTGTGGTCGCTCAGCCGCGGTAGCGTGGGCAACGACGTGATTGCATTGAACTATGCTTTCTCCGGAAACTATTCCGTAGCAACGATTGTCGATGGCGAGTACATCTACGTGTTTACTTCCGATCCGACATCTTTCCAACTTCCGGAAGGCAACCAAGCATGCTTCGAGAAATTCAACATGCTGACGGGCGAATTCTTGGGCCGTACATTCTTGACGCTTGACGGCGCTGCTTACAGCGGAACTCTTTGCGCCAATACGGCAGGTATCGACGAAGCCGGCAACGCATGGGTGGCATCTTATGGCGATAACGCAAAAGCTAGCCTTAACTCGTATCCGGGCGTTTACTTCATTGATCTCGAAACAGGTGTTTTGACTCCGGTTCCCGGAGTGGAAACGATGTTATTCGACGGACAACCCACTCGTATCGACTACCTCGGCATCGTGGGCGACTTGAAAGGTGAAACGATGGGCTGCTCTATCATGGGCGCAAGCTGTATGGGCGACAACAACCGCGTTCACTATTGGACTCGCGGACAAGGCGAAGAGACGTTCATCGGCGGTTGGAGCGATGGCTCTTACGCACAAGAAATTGTCGAAACTTATCCGGGAGGAACAGTAGGTTTCAACACGGGTTCAATGGTTCGCATTTGCCGTCCGTCGAACAATGGTGTTGCTGAATTGTTCTACATCGACGCCAACACAACCGGTCCGGCTCTTTATTCTACAGACTTGACTATGCTTGACAACCTTGGCAATGCCGACCTCCAAGCAACTGCAGAAGATGGTACTGTATCGGGTACGCTTCCTCAAGCAAGCGTTGGCACGAACGGTATCTGCGAAGTGAAACTTGGCGACACGAACTTGATGGTTTATTCTATCAGCCAATATGACAAAGGCGATGATTCCAACAAGGCTGTGATTGCTATGGTAGACGAGAATCTTTCGATGGAATCCATGGAATATATGTGGACTGTTCCGGCAGGCGTAGGCCTTGGCGAGAGCAAAGGTGGCGGTCGTCGTTACCACACGCTCGAAGCGTATGAGACGGAAGAAAACGGCAAGCCGGTGGCATACTTCGTTACTTACAAGGAAAGCAACGGTATGGCTGTTTACAAATTGGGTCTTGAAGGCGACGGCGGCGTAGCAGCCAACGTGGCAGAAACGGCTCAAATCCGCGTGAACGGCGACGTGATCGCAGTGAGCGAAACAGCTGAATCGATCGAAGTTTACAACATCGCAGGCCAAAAAGTGGCAGAAGCTCAAAATGCAACAGAAGTTGCAGCTCCGCAAAACGGTGTTTACGTAGTGAAAGCTGTCGTAGCCGGCACTCCGGTGGTTAAGAAAGTGATTCTCTAAGTCTATATAGCCTTCTAGGTCTATGTAGTATTTTCTTGATTCATGATAAGCGGCTGTCGCGCATGGCGCGGCGGCCGCTTCTTTTTTATTCGGGGGTTGGGGTTTAGAGTTTAGGGTTGTGGAATTTTGTTTGAAGCGGTAAAGATGGGAAACGCAACAATGTCCTCCTCTGCCGCGCGTAAAGCGCGGATAGGGGAGGTGCCGCAGGCGGAGAGGTTCGGGTAGGATCAACGTTGCAGCTTCACAAACTTTTCTACTTTCGACCTTGCAGGGAAGCCGCTTTGCGGCTGACAGTCAACCCCTTCGGCTCTGACGAGCCACTTCCCCTATATCGCGCTGGCGCGGCGACACAGAGGAAGACATTCGCCGGTAGCGGTCTGTCATTTTTTGTAGAAAATAATCCTGACGGATTATGTCGGCATCCCTACCCGCGCATGGAGCGCGGACTCCCCCTATTTGCTTCGCAAACAGAGGGAGATATTGCTGTGTTTCAAGTTCTTAACTGAGGAATGCAGTTGCATTGACCATGGGAAAACATGCTATATCGCCGGCGGCGCGGCGACACTGGGGAAGACATTCGCCGGTAGCGGTCGATGGCTTTCTACTTTATGCGTTTCCGTGCTTGACGTAGCAAACCATATTCTGTTTGGAAATATTCTCTAAGAGGCGACAAAAAAGGAGGGCGTTTCTGCGTCCTCCTTATAGTTTCTGTCGTATGTTTTTACCACAAAGCAACCTTTCCGCCTATACCTAAGTCAAGAGAGGCAGATCCAAATCCTAAGGCCTTGAATACTTTGCTCATGGTAGGAAGCGTTATTATGCACTTTCCGCTTTCGAGTTTGGATATTTGCGATTTCTTTACTCCTACTTTTGCGCCTAATTCTTCCTGTGTGAGGTTTTGTTTGAGTCGTTCTGCCTTGATGGCTTTTCCAATGTAATATGCCTGTAAATCCTCTTTGAGTTTGGCTTCCATAGCGTCCCTTTCAGGTGTCCCTTTTTCTCCCCAAACCTCGTCTACTACCACGCTAAGTGGGGTTAAGTTCATCTTTGCCATAGCTATTTGTTTTTATCGTTGAAGTATTCTTTCATCAATTTTTCAGCCTTTTCTATCTCCCTTTTAGGGGTTTTCTGCGTCTTTTTCACAATTCCGTGCGTAGCCACTATCAACGCCTCTATTTCCGTGTCCCAGAAGGCAAAGAGACGGTAACATGTTCCATTAAAAAGCGTCCGAAATTCCCATATCTCAGAGCTTTCCAATTTTTTGAAGAGTTCCTTGTCCATTTCACCGCCCTCTACTTTTAGAAGGTTGTAGGTTATTTTCTTTTGTGCTTTTTCTGGCAAGGAAGATATAAACTTCCTTGCAGCATCCATAAATGCAACTTTAATCTTTCGCCCGCTCATCGGATACAAATTATTACTTTGCAAAGATATTAAACAGTTTCCATGAAAGCAAACTTTAATGCAGTTTGTCGGCTTGTTAATTTGATATTTTCATCTGTTTGTAAGCACGGAGGAGCATTTATGCTGATGGCCTATGATTGAGGGGGTTATGGTAGGCAAGGATGGCACGTGTCGATTTTGCCAAACTTGCAGGGAAGCCGCTTTGCGGCTGTTGGGAACCCCTACCCGCGCATGGAGCGCGGACTCCCCCTATTGCTTCGCAACAGAGGGAGACATTGCTGTGTTTCAAGTTCTTAACTAAGGAATGCAGTTGCATTTTCCATGGAAAGCGTGTCTATATTGCCGGCGTTGCGGCGACACAGAGGAAGACATTCGCCGGTAGCGGTTTAGGGTTTAGGGTTGGGTTTCGCAATGCGCATAGCTGCGTGTTTCCCAGCCTGCCGACCTTTCAACCTTAAACTCTCAACTTTTCTGCTTTGAGGACTTATGCTTTCAACTTTAAGAGGTGTTGAGCGATTTGCACGGCGTTGAGCGCTGCGCCTTTTTTGATTTGGTCGCCGACAACCCAAAACGACAAGCCGCAGTCGCATGCAAGGTCTTTGCGGAGGCGTCCGACGAACACGGGGTCGCATCCGGCAGCAAAAAGCGGCATCGGATAACGTTTCCGGCTTGGATCGTCGACAAGCACGATGCCCGACGCTTGCTCGAAGGCCCGTCGGGCTTCTTCGACGGATACCGGTTTCTCGGTTTCTACCCAAAGCGCTTCGCTGTGGGCTCTCAATACGGGAATGCGCACGCAAGTGGCGCTAACGCGGATTTCGGGCGCATGCATGATTTTTTTCGTTTCGAAGAACATTTTCATTTCTTCTTTTGTGTAGCCGTTGTCTTGGAAAGCGTCGATATGGGGAATGACGTTGTAGGCCAGTTGGTATGCAAATTTCTCGACGGCAGGTTCTGTGCCGGCCACGATTTGGCGGTGTTGTTCCACTAGCTCTTCCATGGCGGCAGCTCCCGCTCCGCTTGCCGCTTGGTATGTGGCGGCGTGGACGCGCCGGATGGGGGAGATGTCGTGGATCGGTTTCAGTGCAACTACCATTTGTATGGTGGTGCAGTTCGGGTTGGCAATGATGCGCCGCGGCGCGTTGAAGGCATCGTCGCCATTCACTTCCGGCACAACGAGCGGCACATCTTCGTCGGCGCGAAATGCGCTGGAATTGTCGATGAGCAAGGTGCCATGCTTCGTGATTGTGTCGGCAAATTCTTTGGAAGTGCTTGCTCCGGCGGATGCGAAAGCGATGTCCACGCCTTTGAAATCGTCGTTGTGGCGCAGTTCGCGCACGGCATGTTCCTTTCCTCGGAATGCGTATTTTTTGCCGGCGCTGCGCTTTGAGCCGAACAAAAGCAATTCGTCGACCGGAAAATTCTGCTCTTCGAGCACGCGTAAAAATTCTTGACCTACGGCGCCGCTTGCGCCGACAATAGCTATTTTCATCGTGTTGGTGTTGTTCTTAATTTGTCGGCTGTGCGGGCCGGCAATTCTTTTGTATGAAATTTTTTGCAAAATTATAACAAACGCTTGTCACGGAATCCATAAGGACGGATAAATTTTAGTAATTTTGCATAAGAAACGCGACAATATGCTAAGCCAATTGGTTGATTTCAACATGCATTTGCCAGTGACCGACCCGACATGGATTTTTTTCATCGTGCTGGGTATCATCTTGTTTGCCCCGATATTGTTCGGCTATTTGAAGATACCGCACATCATCGGAATGATTCTTGCCGGCGTTGTGATCGGCGAGAACGGGCTGAACGTCATAGCCCGCGACAGCAGTTTTGAGCTGTTTGGCAATGTGGGGCTCTACTACATCATGTTTCTTGCCGGATTGGAAATGAACATGAGCGACTTCAAGTCGATTCGCGGAAAAGCAATCGTGTTCGGATTGTTGGGCTTTGTCATTCCGATGGCGCTCGGCTGCTTGGTGAACAGCATGGTGTTGCAGTATGCGGCAGTCCCCTCGATGCTGATTGCCAGCATGTATGCCTCCCACACGCTGGTTTCTTATCCGATTGTTTCCCGTTATGGCGTTTCGCGTCAGCGCAGCGTGAGCGTCGCTGTGGGCGCGACAGCGATTACCGACAGCCTGACATTGTTTCTGCTTGCCATCATCGGCGGCCTCTACAAAGGGAGCGGCGAAGGCAATTGGGATTGGCTGTGGCTTGTCGTAAAAGTGGCGGCGCTTTCCGCATTGGTGATTTATTTCTTCCCCCGTCTTGGGCGTTGGTTCTTCCGGCGTTACAGCAACGGCGTGTTGCAGTTCATTTTTGTGCTTGCGTTGATGTTTTTGTCGGCCGGCATGATGAAAATCGTAGGAATGGAAGGCATTCTTGGCGCATTTATGGCAGGCTTGGTGTTGAACCGTCTGATTCCCACCGTGTCGCCGTTGATGCACAATTTGGAATTTGTCGGAAATGCCTTGTTTATTCCGTATTTTCTGATTGGCGTGGGAATGTTGATTGATTTGCGTGTGTTTTTCAAAGGCATCGACGCTCTTGAAGTGACGGTCGTGATGACGGTGATGGCCATTGCGACAAAATGGCTGACAGCTTGGGCGACGCAGAAGCTGTGCCGGATGACGAAAGCGGAGCGGAGCTTGATGTATGGGCTGAGCACGTCGCGCGCGGCAGCCACGCTGGCTGTGGTGCTTGTGGGATATGGCATCATATTGCCGGATGGAAGCCGCTTGCTTGGCGACGAAATATTGAATAGCGCGATCGCTCTGATTTTGATAACATGCATCGTGAGTTCGTTTGTGACAGACCGTGCGTCGCGCCGCATGGCGTTGAGCGAAATGGAGAAGACGGAAAGCACGGATGTGGACGAAGAGGAGAAGATATTGATATCGGTGTCGAATCCGGCAACAGTGTCGTCGCTCGTGAACTTGTCGCTTTTGATTCGCGACGGGAAGCAGCGGGACAATCTGACGGCGGTGCATGTGGTGAGCGACAACAGCGCGGCAGGCAAGGCGTCGCGGCTTGGCAAGCGCTATCTCGAACAGGCAGCGCAAATAGCGAGCGGAGCCATGGTGCAATTGAAAACGGTGAGCCGTTACAGTGCGAATGTAGCTACCGGCGTGATCCATACCGTGAAAGAGCAGGAGGCAAATACGCTTGTGGTGGGCTTGCATTGGAAGCAGACGGCTGCCGATACGTTTTTGGGCAATGTGGCATTGTCGTTGCTCCACGATGTGCATCGGGAGGTGATGGTCGTGAAGATGATAATGCCGTTCAATACGATACGCCGTATCGTGGTTGCCGTCCCGCCGAAAGCCCAATTTGAGCCGGGCTTTGCAAAGTGGATGCGGCATATTGTGCGGTTGGGGCAATCGTTGAATTGCCAAACTTATTTTCATGCGACGCCGGACACCTTGAAATTTATCGAGCGGCTGCTTCGCATGAGGCAGGGCAACGTTCCTGATATTGTGAAATTAAACGCGATGGATAGTTGGGACGATTTGCTGATGCTGTCGGCAGAGGTGAATTACGACCATTTGGCCGTGGTTGTCGGGTCGCGTCCCGGCTCGGTGTCGTATCAGCCGTCGTTTGAGCAACTGCCGGAATTGGCGGGGCGTTATTTTGCCAATTGCAGCCTGATGATCCTTTATCCGGACCAATACGGAGAGCCAGTGCAGCTGCCGGCGTTTGCCGATCCTTTGTCGGACACGGTGAAGCCATTGCCGCTGATTGCCCGCTTGCGTGGCGTCGTGGGCAAGGGCCGATAAAAAAGGGCTCTTTGCGGAAGAAATATTTCCGGAAAGAGAGCCCTGATTTGTTACGGTTTCATTCCCATGCACGGGGAAATGGCATAGCTGCTCTATTTGTAATTGTCGGCAATCCGATAGATGTTTTCGAATATTTCTTTGTCCACGTCGTTAAGTTCTATGTTGCGCCGTGCCATCATGCGTTTGGCAATGTCGAAAAACTTGGCGACGGAAACGTCGGCATATCCCGTGGCGCCTCCTTCGGAGAAAGATGCGACGAAATTGCGCGGGAATCCGGCTCCGTGGATGTTGACTCCGACACCGATGACGGTGGCCGTGTTGAACATGCAATTGATTCCGGCTTTCGAGTGGTCGCCCATGATCAGCCCGCAAAACTGCAATCCGGTGCGTAGAAACCGATGAGCCCGATAGTTCCAAAGTTTGATCTCGGTGTAGTCGTTTTTCAAGTTGGATGCGTTTGTGCCTGCGCCGATGTTGCACCATTCGCCGATTACGGCGTTTCCGAGAAATCCATCGTGGGCTTTGTTGCTGAATCCGAACATGACAACGTTGTTCAGTTCGCCTCCGACCTTGCAATACGGGCCGAGCGTAGTGGCCCCATAGATTTTGCTGCCCATGTTGACTTGCGCTTTTTCGCATGCCGCAAATGGCGCTCTGATGCACGAGCCTTCCATGACAGTGGCGTTTCGCCCGATGTAGATTGGCCCGCCGGAAGTGTTGAGCGATACAGCTTCGACCGATGCCCCTTCTTCGAGGAACACAGCCGGCATCCCGTCGTCGAAGCATCGCGGCCCGATGACGACACACGAGTCGCTGAGCGGCTGCGAGTGGCGTCCGGCAGTGAGCAGCCGGAAATCGGCGCGCAATTGCGTGCCGTTTTTCATGAAAATGTCGTAAAGCGAACGGATGGCGCAGTATTCGTCGGCGTATGTGGCATCGTCGGCAAATTCGGCTGCGTCGAATTGCTTCCGGCTACCCCTGAAAGCTATCAATTCGGGGCCTGCATGGAGCGATTGCCCTTCCTCCAAAGCGCCGATGCGTCGGGCAAGGGCAGTGTCGGGACAAATGTTTCCGGCTATGAATATATTGTCGTCGGCTTCGACAGTCGGATATTTGGCGGAGAGGTATCCGACTGTCAGGCATGAGACTGTGTCGTCGGGGAAATAGCGTTTCCACTTTTCGCGAATGGTGAGGATGCCGATGCGTATGTCGGCAAGCGGGCGCGTGTAGGACAATGGGAGCAAATCCGTCCATGTGTCCTTATGGTCGAAAAGGATAATGTTTTTCATACTGTGTTTGCCTGTTTTGATTTAAGTGTCAAATTTACAGGTTTTATCTTTTTTTTCAAAATTTATTGTCGCGACGTTGCGCAATCTTCTCGCAAGAGGAGTATATACAGTTAAATAATCGTAATAAATATTTATATAGTGTTAATTTATCGACATTCAGCCTCAAAAAAGCCCAAAAATGCCGCAATGGAGGCAAATGGGACTAAAAACATTTGGCAGATAGCAAATTAGTTGCTAACTTTGCAACACTTTTCGAGGATAAAAAAGCCTTGTCGCATGCGTAATTTATTGAATTACAGGATTCGTGCGGCGAGAATTTATCTGTGTGAAGGAAGAAAAAATAGAGATTAATAACAGTAATAAACAAAAGAACTAAGATGCCTACAATTCAGCAATTAGTAAGAAAAGGACGAACTGTCTTGAAAGACAAGAGCAAATCGCCGGCATTGGACTCATGCCCGCAACGTCGAGGCGTATGCGTTCGCGTGTATACCACGACTCCTAAAAAGCCTAATTCGGCTATGCGGAAAGTGGCTCGTGTGAGACTGACAAACGGCAAAGAGGTGAACTCCTACATTCCGGGCGAAGGCCACAACCTTCAAGAGCACTCCATCGTAATGGTGCGCGGCGGACGTGTGAAAGACCTTCCGGGTGTTCGTTACCACATTGTGCGCGGCACGCTCGACACAGCCGGCGTGGCAGGACGCACGCAACGTCGCTCAAAATACGGGGCAAAACGTCCAAAAGCAGGAGCCGCTAAGAAGTAAGACGGCGCTGCGGATAAACAAAACGAGTTTTTAAACAGCTTTTTGTTTATTGGCTTGAATTATTCGGCGGAGTAAACAGCGCAAGAGCGCGCTGTTGAAGATGCGAAAAGCAACCAAACGAACAAAAACAAATTTAAGGAAAAAATGAGAAAGGCAAAACCTAAAAAAAGGATGATCCTGCCGGATCCCAAATTTGGTGACACGAGAGTTACAAAGTTCGTGAACCACTTAATGTATGACGGCAAAAAGAACACCGCGTTCACAATTTTCTATAACGCGCTTGAGACTGTGAAGTCGAAATTGCCGAACGAGGAAAAAACTGCGCTTGAAATCTGGAAGAAAGCGCTTGAAAACATCACACCGCAAGTAGAGGTGAAATCGCGTCGCGTGGGTGGAGCGACATTCCAAGTTCCTACGGAAATCCGCCCGGACCGCAAAGAATCCATTTCAATGAAAAATCTAATCAACTTCGCCCGCAAGCGCGGAGGCAAATCGATGAGCGACAAGCTTGCCGCAGAAATCGTAGATGCTTTCAACGAGCAAGGCGGAGCGTTTAAACGTAAGGAGGACATGCACCGTATGGCAGAAGCCAACCGTGCGTTTGCTCATTTTAGATTTTAATTTGGACAAATAAACAACAATGGCTACAAACTTAGACGAAAAATTAAATCTGACGAGAAATATCGGCATCATGGCTCATATCGATGCCGGCAAAACGACCACATCGGAGCGTATCTTGTTTTATACGGGCTTGACCCACAAAATCGGCGAAGTGCATGACGGCGCGGCGACGATGGACTGGATGGAGCAGGAACAAGAGCGAGGCATTACGATTACTTCTGCTGCGACGACCACGTTTTGGGAGTATGACGGCAAGAAATATAAAATTAACTTGATTGACACTCCGGGGCACGTCGATTTTACGGTAGAGGTAGAGCGTTCGTTGCGCGTTCTTGACGGCGCGGTGGCAACGTTCTGTGCGGTTGGCGGCGTGGAGCCCCAATCGGAAACAGTATGGCGTCAAGCCGACAAGTACAATGTGCCGCGTATCGGTTATGTGAACAAGATGGACCGCTCGGGTGCAAACTTTTTCGAGGTTGTGCGCCAAGTGCGTGAAGTGTTGGGCGCGAATCCGGTTGCGATTCAAGTGCCAATCGGCGCCGAGGAGACATTTAAGGGCGTTGTCGATTTGATCACGATGCAAGCATATTTCTGGCACGATGAAACGATGGGCGCAGAATACAGCAAGGAAGAAATTCCCGATTCGTTGAAAGACGAATGCGAAAAAATGCGCGACAAGATGCTGGAAGCTATCGTGGAATACGACGACGATTTGATGGCGAAATATTTCGACGATCCGACGACTATCACGGAAGACGAAATTCGCGCAGCCATCCGCAAGGCTACCTTGAAAATGGAAATCGTGCCGATGATTTGCGGCTCGTCGTTTAAGAATAAAGGCGTGCAATGTCTTTTGGACGATGTGTGCGCATATCTTCCGAGTCCGGAAGATGCCGGCGAGATTGTCGGCAAGAACCCGAACGATCCGGAAAAAGAAGAAAAACGCCGTCCGATATTCGAAGATCCGATGTGCGCGCTTGCGTTTAAGATTGCCACCGACCCGTATGTGGGCCGCTTGTGCTTCTTCCGCGTTTATTCCGGACAAATCGACGCGGGCAGCTACGTGTTCAACACGCGTTCGGGCAAAAAGGAGCGTATTTCGCGTTTGTTCCAAATGCACTCCAACAAGCAAAATCCGAAAGATTCGATTGGCTGCGGCGACATTGGCGCCGGCGTAGGCTTCAAGGATATCCGCACGGGCGACACGTTGTGCGACGAAGCGCATCCGATTGTGCTCGAAGCCATGGAATTCCCTGAACCTGTGATTGGCATTGCCGTAGAGCCTAAGACTCAAAAGGATCTTGACAAACTCGGCGTGGGACTTCAGAAATTGGCAGAGGAAGACCCGACGTTCCGCGTGGAAACGAATGAAGAAACCGGCCAAACCGTTATCAGCGGCATGGGCGAGCTTCACCTTGATATCATCATCGACCGTTTGCGCCGCGAATTTAAGGTTGAGTGCAACCAAGGCCGTCCGCAAGTTACTTACAAGGAAGCTGTGACGAAACCTGTTGAACTTCGCGAAGTGTTCAAGAAGCAAACGGGCGGACGCGGTAAATTTGCCGACATTATCGTGCGCGTAGAGCCGGTGGACGAAGGCTTTGAAGGCGGATTGCAATTTGTCGACGAAGTGAAAGGCGGAAACATTCCGAAGGAATTTATCCCGTCTGTGCAGAAAGGCTTCACTACGGCAATGAAAAACGGCGTGCTTGCCGGATATCCGGTGGAACAACTGAAAGTGACGTTGCTTGACGGTTCTTTCCACCCTGTCGATTCCGACCAATTGTCGTTTGAGCTTTGCGCCATCCAAGCATTTAAGAAAGCCTGTGAAAAAGCAGGTCCGGTGCTTTTGGAACCGATTATGAAAATCGAGGTTGTGACGCCGGAAGAGAGCATGGGCGACGTGATTTCCGACTTGAACAAACGTCGCGGGCAAGTGGAAGGCATGGAGACAAGCCGCAGCGGCGCACGCATCGTGAAAGCCAAAGCTCCTCTTGCCGAAATGTTCGGTTATGTGACAGCTTTGCGTACGATCACTTCCGGACGCGCGACGTCGACAATGTCGTTCTCGCATTATGCGGAAGTAAGCGCATCGATCGCAAAAGGCGTTTTGGAAGAATGCCAAGGCCGAGTAGATTTGTTGAAATAGTAATTTTAAAAGAATATGAGCCAAAAAATCAGAATCAAATTGAAATCTTACGATCATAATTTGGTCGACAAATCGGCTGAAAAGATCGTGAAGACCGTGAAGGCAACCGGCGCTGTGGTGAGCGGCCCGATTCCGTTGCCGACACACAAGCGGATTTTTACCGTCAACCGTTCGACTTTTGTCAACAAGAAGTCGCGCGAGCAATTCGAACTTTCGTCGTACAAGCGTTTGATTGACATCTTCAGCTCGACAGCCAAGACAATCGACGCGTTGATGAAACTCGAGCTCCCGAGCGGTGTCGATGTGGAAATCAAAGCATAATGTTTATAAAGCGAAAACAAAACATTTAAATTTTTAAAGAGAAATGCCAGGATTATTAGGAAAGAAAATCGGAATGACATCCGTTTTCAGTGCCGACGGAAAAAATATACCGTGCACTGTTATCGAAGTAGGTCCTTGTGTTGTTACTCAGGTGAAGACTGTCGAAAACGACGGTTACGCTGCGCTCCAGCTTGGCTTTGTCGACAAGAAAGACAAACACACGACGAAGCCGGAAGCCGGACACTTCAAGAAAGCCGGAGTGACACCCAAGCGACACTTGGCCGAGTTCAAAGGATTTGGTGAAGATTACAAATTGGGCGACCAACTGACAGTCGACCTCTTTGCCGACGCAGAATTTGTCGACGTGATCGGCACATCGAAAGGTAAAGGATTCCAAGGCGTAGTGAAACGCCACGGTTTTGGCGGTGTCGGGCAAACCACTCACGGCCAGCACAACCGTTTGCGCGCGCCGGGTTCAATCGGTGCTTGCTCTTATCCTGCCAAGGTGTTCAAAGGCACACGCATGGCGGGTCAAACCGGCAACGCACGCGTGACCGTGCAGAATCTCAAGGTGGTAAAAGTGATACCGGAACACAATATCCTCATGATCAAGGGGTCTATTCCGGGTTGCAAAGGTTCAATCGTTTTAATTGAGAAGTAATGGAAGTTGCAGTATATAATGTAAAAGGAGAAGACACGGGACGCAAGGTTACGCTGAACGACAACGTGTTCGGAATCGAGCCGAACGACCATGTCATCTATCTCGACGTGAAATGCTACATGGCGAGCCAACGTCAGGGAACTCACAAATCGAAAGAACGCAGCGAAGTGTCGGGAAGTACGCGCAAACTTCACAAGCAAAAAGGCGGTGGCGGCGCGCGTATCGGCGATATCAATTCGCCGTTGTTGGTAGGCGGAGGCCGTGTATTCGGGCCTCGTCCTCGCGACTATCGCTTCAAGCTGAACAAAAAAGTGAAGCAATTGGCGCGCAAGTCGGCTTTGTCCTACAAAGCTCGTGAGAATGCCATCATTGTTGTGGAAGATTTCACATTCGACACGCCCAAAACCAAAGAATTCGTAAATTTTGCTAAAAATATACAAGTGGCTGATAAAAAAGTATTAATGGTTTTATCGGGCGCGAATAATAATGTATATTTGTCAGCTCGAAATTTGCCGAATGTTGAGCTTATAAATGCTTCGACGCTAAACACATACAAAATCCTTGACAACAAATCTTTGATTTTGAGTGAAAGCAGCGTCGCAGTGCTTAATGAATTTTAACAAAGGAGGAATGTAAAATGGATATAATGATCAAACCGATTGTTACAGAAAAGGCGACATCTCTCAGCGAGAAGTTCAATCGCTACACATTCAGCGTTTCTCCTGCGGCAAACAAGGTGCAAATTAAGAATTTGGTTGAAAGCCTTTACGGCGTTAAAGTCGTGTCGGTAAATACGGCAAAATGCGCCGGAAAGCGCAAAGCGCGCTATACGAAAGCCGGCTTGATACGCGGCCAGAAACCGTCGTACAAGAAAGCGTTCGTGACAGTCGCAGAAGGAGATACCATAGATTTTTATAGCAATATTTAAATAAACAATGGCAGTAAGAAAATTTAAGCCCACAACACCGGGGCAAAGACACAAGGTTATTGGTGTATTTGACGAAATCACAACTCGTACACCAGAGAAATCTCTTACGGTCGGCTTGAAATCGACGGGCGGACGCAACTCGGAAGGCCATCGCACGACGCGTTATGTCGGAGGAGGCCACAAGCGCCGCTATCGTATCATCGACTTTAAGAGAAACAAAGACGGTGTGCCTGCGACCGTGAAATCAATAGAGTACGATCCGAACCGTTCGGCTCGCATCGCTCTTCTCTATTATGTAGATGGCTCGAAGGCTTATATAATTGCACCCAACGGATTGGAAGTTGGCTCTACAGTTATGAGTGGAGAGGACGCCGCACCAGAGGTGGGGAACGCTCTTCCATTGAGCAAAATACCTGTTGGTACTTTAATTCATAACATTGAGCTACGTCCGGGGCAGGGAGCTTTTATGGCTCGCGCGGCCGGCACATTCGCACAGTTGACATCTCGCGAAGGAGACTACGCTATCATCAAGCTTCCTTCGGGCGAGACACGCAAGATTTTGGCGACTTGTAAGGCGACAATAGGTGTGGTAGGAAACTCGGATCACGCTTTGGAGCGTTCCGGAAAGGCAGGGCGTTCGCGCTGGTTGGGACGTCGTCCGCGCAACCGCGGCGTCGTGATGAACCCTGTGGATCACCCGATGGGTGGTGGCGAAGGCCGCGCATCCGGAGGACATCCTCGTTCACGCAAAGGCTTGTATGCAAAAGGTCTTAAAACGCGTGCACCTAAGAAACATTCTTCTAAGTATATCATTGAAAGAAGGAAAAAGTAAACTGTTTAATACGTTAAGTTATGAGTCGATCATTAAAAAAGGGCCCATATATCAGCGTGAAGCTCGAAAAGAAGGTGAGCGCAATGGAGGCGAGCGGCAAGAAGTCGGTTATCAAGACTTGGTCGCGCGCATCGATGATTGCTCCGGAATTCGTAGGGCATACATTCGCTGTGCATAATGGAAATAAGTTCATTCCCGTCTACGTTACGGAAAACATGGTAGGACACAAGCTCGGGGAATTTGCTCCGACTCGCGTGTTCCGCGGCCATGCCGGCAACAAGAAGAAATAACGTGCGGGGCATTTTTTTGAAATAAAAAAGAATTAAATACAATGGGTGTAAGAAAAAGAAACTCAGCCGAAAAAATCAAGGAAGCCCGGAAAGAAACGTACGGCGCGAAATTGCGCAACGTTCCTTCTTCGCCGCGCAAAATGCGCTATGTGGCAGATATGGTTCGCGGGATGGAGGTGTTCAAAGCTCTCGGAGTGCTTCGCTATTCCAATAAGGAAGCCGCTTCGAAAGTGGAGAAACTTTTGCGTTCCGCAATAGCCAACTGGGAACAGAAAAACGAGCGCAAGGCAGAAAACGGGGAGTTGTACATCACTACGATATTCGTGGATGCCGCTCCGATGTTGAAACGTCTGCGCACTGCTCCGCGAGGACGGGGTTACAGAATCAGAAAACGTTCGAACCACGTTACATTGTTCATCGGTACAAAAACTAACGCTAAAAAGGAAGCATAAGAAATGGGACAGAAAGTAAATCCAATAAGCAATCGCTTAGGCATCATCAGAGGTTGGGATTCTAACTGGTATGGTGGAAAGAAATACGGTGATTCTTTGCTTGAGGACTCGAAGATCCGGAAGTATCTTAATGCTCGCCTGGCAAAAGCAAGTGTATCGCGTATCGTAATTGAAAGAACTCTGAAGTTGATCACCATCACGGTGTGCACTTCTCGCCCGGGCTTGATCATAGGCAAAGGCGGACAAGAAGTGGACAAGCTGAAAGAGGAATTGAAGAAAATCACAGACAAAGACGTCCAAATCAACATTTTCGAAGTGAAACGTCCGGAGCTCGACGCTCAATTGGTGGCAAGCAACATTGCCCGCCAGATTGAGGGCAAAATTGCATATCGTCGCGCTGTGAAAATGGCTATCGCTTCGACGATGCGCGCCAATGCGGAAGGCATCAAGGTGCAAGTGAGCGGACGTTTGAACGGAGCGGAAATGGCCCGTTCGGAAATGTTCAAGGAAGGCCGCACGCCGCTTCATACGTTCCGTGCCGACATCGACTATGCTTTGGTGGAGGCGTTGACGAAAGTAGGACTGATCGGTGTGAAAGTTTGGATTTGCCGTGGCGAAGTCTATGGCAAACGCGATTTGGCTCCTTCGTTTGTGAATAGCGGAAAAGACAATCGCGGGGGCGCTCCTCGCGGGCGCAAAGGCGGTTTCCGCGAAAAGAAAAACAATCGTTAAACCGACTTGAAATTACAGAACAATGTTACAACCAAAGAAAACAAAATTCAGAAGACAACAAAAGGGTCGCATGAAAGGCTATGCTCATCGCGGCAACCAGTTGGCTTTTGGTTCGTTCGGTATAAAATCGCTTGAATCCAAATGGATTACAAGCCGTCAGATAGAAGCTGCCCGTGTGGCTGTGACACACTACATGCAGCGTCAAGGACAAATCTGGATTAGAATATTTCCGGACAAGCCAATCACAAAGAAGCCGGCCGAGGTGCGTATGGGTAAAGGAAAAGGTAACCCTGAGGGCTTTGTGTCGCCGGTAACGCCGGGACGCATCTTGATTGAAGTGGAAGGCGTAAGCTATGAAATTGCAAAAGAAGCATTGCGCTTGGCCGCACAGAAACTTCCCGTCACGACGAAATTCATTGTTAGACGCGATTACGATCCAACTCAAAACGTGTAATTTTTAGGATATGAAGAAGGAAGAAATAAAAGAATTGGGCACGAAGGAACTTCGCGACCGTTTGGAAGTGGCAGAAAAAGAATATCTGCAATTGAAAATCAATCACTCGATCTCTCCTCTCGACAATCCGTCGAAAATCACGTTGGATAGAAGAATGATTGCGCGCATGAAAACAGAATTGCGCATGAGAGAACTTAACGAAAAATAATCCCAAAGGCAATGGAAGAAAGAAATTTACGTAAAGAAAGAATCGGGGTTGTTTCCAGTAACAAGTGCGATAAGACCATCACAGTCATGGTCAAGTGGAAGGAAAAACATCCAATCTACGGAAAATTTGTCAACAAGACAAAGAAATACTACGCTCACGACGAAAAGAACGAATGCAACATCGGCGACAAGGTTCGTTTGATGGAAACTCGTCCTCTGAGCAAGACGAAAAGATGGAGATTAGTAGAAATTATTGAAAAAGCTAAGTAATCATGATACAGACTGAATCTCGATTGACCGTTGCGGATAACAGCGGCGCCAAAGAGGCGTTGTGTATCCATGTTTTGGGAGGCACAGGCCGTCGATATGCTACGGTAGGCGACATCATCGTTGTGTCGGTGAAGAGCGTCGTACCGTCGTCTGACGTGAAAAAAGGCACTGTGTCGAAAGCAGTAATCGTCAGAACGAAAAAAGAAATCCGTCGTCCCGACGGCAGCTACATTCGTTTCGACGACAATGCGTGCGTGTTATTGAATAATGCAGGTGAAATTCGGGGCAGCCGCATCTTCGGCCCGGTAGCGCGTGAATTGCGTGCAACCAACATGAAGATCGTATCGTTGGCGCCGGAAGTTCTTTAAAACTGAAAACAAAGAGTAATGAGCAAGTTGCATATTAAAAAAGGAGATACCGTTTATGTAAATGCCGGGAACGACCGCGGCAAGACGGGACGAGTGCTTTCGGTGCTTGTTTCAAAAAACAAAGCGGTTGTGGAAGGTATCAATATGGTGTCGAAAAGCACCAAGCCGAGTGCCAAGCACCCGCAAGGTGGCATTATTAAAAAAGAAGCGCCTGTCCATGTTTCGAATCTGAATCTTCTCGATCCCAAAAGCGGCAAGCCCACACGGATCGGTCGTCGGAGAAACGCGGAAGGCAAGTTAGTACGTTATTCTAAAAAATCAGGAGAGGAGATTAAATAATGAGCAGTGTAACTCTTAAAAAAGACTATGCAGAAAGAATAGTACCGGCTCTTGTGAAAGAGTTCAATTATTCTTCGGTGATGCAAGTGCCCCGCCTGACGAAAATTGTCATCAACCAAGGGTTGGGCATCGCGACAGCCGACAAGAAGGTGATCGAAACTGCCGTTGCAGAATTGACGGCGATTACCGGACAGAAGGCGGTTCCCACGTTGTCGAAAAAAGACATATCCAACTTCAAGGTGCGCAAAAAAATGCCGATTGGCGTGCGTGTGACGCTTCGCCGCGAACGCATGTATGAGTTCTTGGAACGATTGGTACGTATCGCGCTTCCGCGCATCCGCGACTTCAAAGGCATCGAAAGCAAGCTTGACGGCCGCGGCAACTACACATTGGGTATCACGGAGCAAATCATATTCCCTGAAATCAATATAGACACGATTTCTAAATTGATGGGCATGAATATCACTTTCGTGACGACAGCCAAGACCGACGAGGAAGGTTTCGCATTGCTGAAACAATTCGGTTTACCGTTTAAAAACGCTAAATAAAAAGGATATATGGCAAAAGAATCAATGAAAGCCCGCGAGGTGAAGCGGGCAAAGCTCGTAGCCAAATATGCAGAGAAGCGTGCAGCGTTGAAGAAAATCGTGAATACCGGCGATCCGGCAGAAGCTTATGCCGCAGCACGGAAACTTCAATCGATTCCCAAAAACGCTTGTCCCGCGCGGATGCATAACCGTTGCAAATTGACAGGTCGTCCGAAAGGCTACATGCGCCAATTTGGAATTTCAAGAATTCAATTCCGCGAAATGGCATCTGCCGGAATGATTCCGGGCGTTAAAAAAGCGAGCTGGTAAAAAATAAACAGAGAGTATTAAATATTGTCCGGAGCGGAATCCGGATCAATTTAAACAATAAAAAATATGACTGATCCAATAGCAGATTATTTGACAAGATTGAGAAATGCCATCATGGCGCAACACCGTGTGGTGGAAGTGCCGGCCTCAAACTTGAAAAAAGAGATTACAAAGATTCTCTTCGAAAAAGGCTATATTCTTAACTATAAGTTTATAGAGGGTGAGACTCCCGGAGGGACAATAAAAATTGCCTTGAAATACGACCCTGTCGATAAGGTAAATGCGATTAAATGTCTGAAACGCGTTTCGCGTCCGGGTTTGCGTCAGTACACCGGATACAAGGACATGCCGAGAGTTTTGAACGGGCTTGGAATTGCCATTCTTTCAACGTCGAAAGGCATTATGACCAACAAAGAAGCGTTGGCGCAAAAGATTGGCGGAGAAGTTCTATGTTACATTTATTAACAAGGGAGGAACTGATATGTCAAGAATAGGAAAAGCTCCGGTAATCATACCCGCAGGGGTTACTGTGAAAGTAGAGAATAATACGGTATTTGTGAAAGGACCGAAAGGACAGCTTTCGCAAGAAATCCATTCGGACATCAACGTGGCAGTGGAAGATGGCCGCGTGGTCGTGACTCGTCCTACCGACGACATCGAGCATCGCGCACACCACGGCCTTGTTCGCGCATTGATCCACAACATGGTGGTCGGCGTGTCCGAAGGATATAAAAAGGAAATGGAATTGGTAGGCGTGGGCTATCGCGCTTCGTCCAACGGTCAAGTGTTGGAGTTGTCGTTAGGCTACTCGCATGCAATATATTTCAAACTTCCGCCGGAAGTGAAAGTGGAAGCGAAAACAGAAAGAAACAAGAATCCGTTGATTATGCTTGAATCATGCGACAAACAATTGCTTGGTCAAGTATGCGCGAAGATTCGTTCGCTGCGCAAACCGGAGCCTTATAAAGGAAAAGGTATTAAGTTTGTCGGCGAGGTTATTCGTCGCAAATCCGGAAAATCGGCAAGTGCTAAATAATTAAATTGACGACTATGGTAACGAAGCAAGAAAGAAGAAATAAAATCAAGGCACGTATTCGTGGAAAAGTGTCGGGCACTGCCGAGCGTCCTCGCATGACGGTGTTTAGAAGCAACAAGCAAATTTATGTTCAGCTTGTAGACGACAGTGAAGGCAAAACCATCGTTTCCGCTTCATCGAAAGGCATGGAAGGCGGAACAAAAACGGAAATTGCCGCAAAAGTGGGACAAGCTATTGCCGAAAAGGCATTGGCTGCCGGCGTTACGACGGTTGTGTTCGACCGCAACGGTTATTTGTTCCATGGCAGAGTTAAATCATTGGCTGATGCAGCACGCAACGGCGGACTTAAATTTTAAAGATCATGGCAATTAGAAATAACAGAGTAAAATCTACGAACGATATTGAATTGAAAGACCGTCTTGTGGCTATCAATCGCGTGACGAAAGTGACCAAGGGCGGACGCGCGTTCAGCTTTGCGGCTATTGTTGTTGTCGGCGACGAAAACGGCATTGTCGGTTGGGGTCTCGGTAAGGCAAACGAAGTGACTGCTGCAATCGCCAAAGGCGTTGAAGCAGCCAAGAAGAATTTGATTCGTGTGCCGGTCCACAAAGGCACTATCCCTCACGAACAAGCTGCGAAATTTGGCGGAGCGCGAGTGATTTTGAAACCGGCCTCGCAAGGTACGGGAGTGAAAGCCGGCGGTGCAATGCGTGCCGTGTTGGAGAGCGTCGGCATCACCGATGTGCTTGCAAAGTCGAAAGGCAGCTCAAACCCGCACAATTTGGTTAAGGCGACGATTCTTGCCTTGAACGAAATGCGTAGCCCGATGATGGTGGCGCAAAACAGGGGAGTATCGTTGGACGTGGTGTTTAATGGATAAAAAACAAGGAAACATGGCAACGATAAAGATAAAACAAGTGAAAAGCCGTATCGGGTGTCCTGCTGTTCAGAAGCGTACTCTCGACGCGCTTGGATTGAGAAAAATGAATCATGTAGTGGAGAAAGAAGCAACTCCCGACATTTTAGGTATGGTTAAACGAGTTCGTCACCTTGTGGAAGTGACGAACGCTTAAAAGAGAAGAAACTATGGATTTAAGCAATTTAAAACCGGCAGCGGGTTCGACATTTACTCGCAAAAGAATCGGACGTGGTCCGGGTTCGGGCAAGGGAGGAACTTCCACTCGTGGTCACAAAGGCGCTAAGCAACGTTCCGGATATTCGAGAAAAATCGGATTTGAAGGTGGACAAATGCCTTTGCAACGTCGCGTCCCGAAATTTGGTTTCAAAAATATCAACCGAGTTGAATATAAAGCGATTAATCTGGACGTTTTGGAGAAGCTCGCGACAGCCAAGAGCTTGACGAAAATCTCGGTGGCAGATTTAGTCGAAGCCGGCATCATTTCCGGAAAGCAAAAAGTGAAGATTCTTGCCAAAGGAGCATTGACAGTGAAATTGGACGTAGAAGCCGATGCATTCTCGAAGAAAGCGGAAGAAATGATTGCTGCCGCAGGCGGTTCGATTCAAAAACGATAGGCGATGAGATTAGTTGATACCATAAAAAATATTTGGAAAATAGAAGATTTGCGCAAACGTCTTGTCGTGACTTTTCTATTGATCCTTGTCTATCGAGTGGGGTGCTACGTGGTGCTTCCCGGTATCGACCCGAATCAATTGGCGGGGCTTCGCGATTTCACTGATCGCGGCTTGATGCAATTGTTGGATATGTTTTCCGGCGGTGCATTTTCCCAAGCGTCGATTTTCGCTTTGGGAATTATGCCCTACATCACTGCTTCCATCGTGATCCAACTTTTAGGCATGGTGCTTCCCTCTTTCCAGAAGCTGCAACGCGAAGGAGAGAGCGGACGGATGAAAATCAATCAGTATACGCGTTATTTGACGGTATTGATTCTTCTTCTCCAAGCTCCTGCTTATTTGTTCAACCTTGAGGTGCAAGTGAATGGCGCAAAGGCCGGAACAATCGATCTGACATTCCTCGATAAGACTTATATGACGATCATTCTTGCAGCAGGCAGCATGTTTATCATGTGGCTCGGAGAGAGAATCACGGATAAGGGTATCGGAAACGGTATTTCGTTCATTATCCTTATCGGTATCATCGCTCGCCTTCCGGGAGCGTTTATCGAAGAGTTCATGGGACGTGTCACTTCGGCGCAAGGCGGTTTGGTCATGTTGGTGATTGAAATTGTGTTGCTGTTTGCAGTGATCCTCGGTGCTGTGCTTTTGGTGCAAGGCACTCGCAAAGTGCCGGTGCAATATGCAAAACGCATCGTGGGAAACAAGCAATACGGCGGCGCACGCCAATACATTCCGTTGAAAGTGAATGCTGCCGGCGTGATGCCGATCATTTTCGCGCAAGCTATCATGTTCATTCCTCTGACGTTGGCCGGTTTCGGCTCGAGAGGAGAGGGCAGCTCGTTTGTAGCGGCTTTGACCGACATGAATGGATTTTGGTATAATTTGATTTATTTCTTTATGATTGTGGCGTTTACGTATTTCTATACGGCAATCACAGTTCGTCCGACTCAAATGGCCGACGACATGAAACGCAACAATGGATTCATCCCGGGCGTGAAGCCGGGCAAGAAAACGGCAGATTATCTTGATTCCATCATGTCGCGCATCACCCTTCCGGGATCTATTTTCCTCGGAATAGTAGCAATCATGCCGGCTTTTGCCAGCATTTGCGGCGTGACACACGGTTTCGCGCAATTTTTTGGCGGAACGTCGTTGCTGATCATGGTGGGCGTTGTGCTTGATACGTTGCAGCAAATAGAGAGCCATTTGCTGATGCATCATTACGACGGGTTGATGAAGTCAGGAAAATTGAAAGGACGCACGACCGGTGCGGGTTACTAATCGGTTTGACTGCAAACGATGATTTATCTGAAAACAGATGAAGAAATAGAGTTGATGCGAGTGAGTAATCTCTTGGTCGGCCGTACGCTTGGAGAGTTGTCCAAGTGGATAGCCCCGGGGATTACCACGCTGAAGCTCGACAAAATAGCAGAAGAGTTCATTAGGGACAATGGCGGCGTGCCCGGCTTTTTGGGCTACGGGGGATTTCCCGGAACAATATGCGTTTCTGTCAACGAGACAGTGGTGCATGGCATCCCGTCCAACCAGACATTGCGCGAAGGCGACATTGTTTCGATCGACTGCGGAGCCGTGGTCGATGGCTACAATGGCGATTCGGCCTACACGTTTCCTGTGGGAGAGGTGGAGCCTCGCGTGAAGGAGCTTCTTGAAGTGACAAAAGAGTCGCTTTATAGGGGCATCGAGCAAGCAGTGGAGGGCAATCGCATCGGACATATCGGACATGCGATCCAAGACTATTGCGAGCATCGCGGCTTTACCGTTGTCAGGGAAATGACCGGACATGGAATCGGCAAGAAACTGCATGAAGATCCGGCAGTGCCCAATTACGGACGCCCCGGAGTCGGCCCGCTCATCAAGAACGGAATGTGCATTGCGATAGAGCCCATGATCAATATGGGCAGCCGCAATATCGTAATCGAACAGGACGGGTGGACTTGCCGGACAAAAGATCGGAAACCGTCGGCCCATTTTGAGCACACCGTGGCAATACGCAACGGGAAAGCTGAAATACTTTCTTCATTTGAGTTTATTGAAGCGAATAAATAAAATTAGGATAAATCGAGAAAATTATCATCTATGTCGAAACAAGCAGCGATAGAACAAGACGGAGTAATCGTGGAGGCATTGTCCAACGCGATGTTCCGGGTGGAATTGGAAAACGGGCATCAAATCACGGCCCACATTTCCGGAAAAATGCGTATGCATTATATCAAAATTCTGCCGGGCGACAAGGTAAAAGTGGAAATGTCGCCTTATGATCTGACCAAAGGTCGAATTGCTTTTAGATACAAATAAAAACGAAAATACAATGAAAGTAAGAGCATCTGTAAAGAAACGCACTCCGGATAGCAAGATTGTCAGAAGGAAAGGTCGCGTGTATGTTATTAACAAGAAAAACCCAAAGTATAAACAACGTCAAGGATAATTTTATTATTTTTGCGAAAAATTATTATAGTTTATGGCAGTAAGAATAGTTGGTGTAGACTTGCCCCAAAATAAGAGAGGAGAAATTGCCCTGACCTATATTTTCGGCATCGGGCGCAGCTCAGCTAATAAAATTTTGGCGAAAGCTGGCGTTGACAAAAATATCAAGGTGCAGGATTGGACCGACGCGCAAGCAGCGGCTATCCGCGAAGAAATCGGAGCAAACTACAAAGTAGAAGGAGATCTCCGTAGCGAGATACAATTGAATATCAAACGGTTGATGGATATCGGCTGCTATCGCGGCATCCGTCATCGCCTTGGGCTTCCGGTGCGCGGCCAAAGCACAAAAAATAATGCCCGCACGCGCAAAGGCCGTAAAAAGACAGTCGCTAATAAGAAGAAAGCTACTAAATAAAATTAAAGTATGGCAAAAAAAACAGTCGCAGCAAAGAAGAGAAATGTCAAAATTGACGGAATCGGTCAATTGCATGTACATTCATCTTTCAACAACATCATTGTATGTTTGGCAAACAGCGAAGGCCAAGTTATCTCTTGGTCGAGCGCCGGAAAGATGGGATTCAGAGGTTCTAAGAAGAACACGCCGTATGCAGCGCAAATGGCAGCGCAGGATTGCGCCAAAGTGGCATACGACCTTGGTTTGAGAAAAGTGAAAGCTTATGTGAAAGGACCGGGCAACGGCCGCGAATCAGCAATTCGCACTGTGCATGGCGCCGGTATTGAAGTGACGGAAATCATAGACGTTACGCCGCTTCCGCATAATGGATGTCGTCCTCCTAAAAGACGGAGAGTATAAAATTTACAAGTAATAATCAAGAATCTGTCTGACGTGAAATAAGATTGCATTCAAACCACCTCTCTGCAATCGCGGCTGCACTAAGAAGATTCGTAGGACACTTTAATTTTAAAAGTATTTTAGAAATGGCAAGATATACCGGACCTAAAAGTAAAATTGCAAGAAAATTCGGCGAGCCGATCTTTGGTGAAGACAAAGTGCTCTCGAAGAAGAATTATGCTCCGGGGCAGCATGGCGCTAACAGAAGAAGAAAAACTTCTGAATATGGCAAACAGTTGCAGGAGAAACAAAAAGCAAAATATACGTATGGCGTATTGGAGCGCCAATTCCGCAATTTGTTTGAGCAAGCTGCTCGCGCAAAAGGTATTACCGGCGAAGTGCTTCTTCAATTGTTGGAAGCCCGCTTGGATAATGTCGTTTATCGCCTCGGCATTGCTCCGACGAGAGCTGCAGCGCGCCAATTGGTTTTGCATCGCCATATTACGGTGAATGGAAAAGTATGCAATATCCCGTCTTATTCAGTCAAAGCCGGAGAAATTGTGGCAGTTCGCGAGAAATCGAAATCTCTTGAAGTGATTGCCGACGCTTTGGCCGGATTCAACCACAGCAAATATCCGTGGTTGGAATGGGATGAAAGTACAAAAAGCGGCAAGTTGCTTCATTTGCCGCAACGCGAAGATATTCCTGAGAATATCAAAGAGCAGTCTATCGTTGAGTTGTATTCTAAACAGTAAAATGTGATTTCATGGCTATTTTAGCATTTCAGAAGCCTGATAAAGTGTTGATGCTTGAAGCAACCGAACATTTCGGCAAATTCGAGTTTCGCCCGTTGGAGCCGGGTTATGGCGTGACGGTGGGAAACGCGCTTCGGCGGATACTGCTTTCTTCGCTTGAGGGGTATGCAATTTCTTCAATCCGAATCGACGGAGTGAAGCATGAATTTGCGACTATTCCCGGCGTATTGGAAGACGTGACCAATATTATTTTGAACTTGAAAAAAGTCCGTTTCAAACATCTTGTTGAAACAGACGAACCGACGGTCGGCAAAATTAATGTGTCGGGTAAGGAAGTTTTGACAGCCGGCGATTTGGGCAAAGAGCTTTCCGGATTCGAAGTGTTGAATCCTGATTTGGTGATTTGCCATTTGGATCCGACTGTTGCTTCGTTTACTATGGATTTCACGATTAATAAAGGTCGTGGCTATGTGCCGGCTGAAGAAAACGTTCAGCCAACAGATGCTGTCGACGTGATAGCTATCGACTCGATTTATACGCCGATTGTGAATGTGAAGTATGCTGTGGAGAATTATCGTGTTGAGCAAAAAACCGACTACGAGAAACTTATACTTGAAATCTCGACAGACGGATCTATCCATCCGAAAGATGCGTTGCGCGAGGCTGCTCGAATTTTGATTTATCATTTCATGCTGTTCTCGGACGAGAAGATAACACTCGATACCTCGGATGGCGACGGAAATGAAGAATTTGACGAGGAAGTGTTGCACATGCGTCAACTTCTTAAATCGAAATTGGTGGATATGGATCTTTCTGTTCGTGCTTTGAATTGCTTGAAGAGCGCAGAGGTGGAAACACTTGGAGAGCTTGTGCAATTCAACAAGACAGATTTGTTGAAATTCCGCAATTTCGGTAAAAAATCCTTGACGGAATTGGATGAGCTTCTTGCAAGTTTGAATCTTTCGTTCGGAATGGATATTTCGAAGTATAAATTAGATAAAGAATAATTACAATGAGACATAATAGAAAAATCAATCATTTAAGCCGCAAAAAAGCGCATCTTGATGCGATGTTGGCGAATATGACCATTTCGCTGATTATGCATAAACGCATATTCACTACTTTGGCAAAGGCAAAAGCATTGCGTGTCTATGCGGAACCGATTATCAATCGCGCGAAAGAAGATACGACACATTCACGTCGTATGGTGTTCCGTCATTTGCAAAACAAGTATGCTGTGACAGAACTTTTCCAAGAAATTTCGAAGAAGATTGCTGATCGCCCGGGTGGATATACGCGTATTTTGAAGACGGGAAATCGTCTTGGCGACAATGCGAAGATGTGTTTCATCGAATTGGTGGACTACAATGAAAACATGCTGAAAACGACGGAGACGAAGAAAGCGACACGCACTCGTCGTTCTCGCAAATCGGCATCGGCCGAGAAGCCCGAAGCAGCAACAGCAGCTCCCGTAGAAGAAGTTGCAAAGCCTGTTGAGGAAGCGGTTGAAAAGCCGGCCGAAGCAAAAGAAGCAGCTGCTCCGGAAGAAAAAGCAGCAGAATAAGATTATTGCTTGATTTAGATAGAAGAAGGGCAACGCGAAAAAGCGCTGCCCTTCTTTATTATGCGTGGGTGAACAGAATTTAGCGTTTTATGAATTTTCCAGTCGCACCAGTTGCTGATTTGACAATATATATTCCTTGCGGAATGCCGGAAATGTCGATATTGGAACTTTCAACCGTGCCGATTTGCATGACGACAGCTCCGGTTGCCGAAAAAATTGTGGCGCCTCCGGATATTCCCTCTATATGCAAGTGGGTGGTTGCGGGATTCGGATATATCTTTAATGCTTCTGTCGCGTCGGGCGTGCTATCGATGTGAGCATCGTAGTTTGCATCGTAGAAGCGGTATGCTGCAATCCCATTGGCCGGACAGTATTGGTAAAGGTAATAGCATCCCGGGTCGATTTTTTCGGCATGCATCCAATTGGAAACAGAATAATTTCCGCCGGTTTCATAGCCTTTTGTTCCAATTGGTTCTATCGTTGCTATGACTTTGTTGTCGGTTAAATCTTTGATTGTGAATCCGCCGGTGTAGTTTTTCCCACTGTTGTAGACGAGTATTTCGTGGTTGCTAAGCGTGAAAATTTCAGCGCCGCATGTGCTGTTTCGTGATGGCGGTGTCGTGGACGACCCTCCCAAAAGCAAGCCTGCGTCGGAGCCATTGTATTGGTAAATGCCATTGTTTCGTACCATGTAAAGCCAGTTCTCAGGATTGTTGTTGATTGGGACTACATAGCCGGCTGTCGATGATTCTATCGACAAATTCTCGCTTCGGGTTGTTTCTACGAATTTTCCGTTGGCAATTTTAATCAAATTTACGACGGTTTGCTTGTTGGGAAACATGTAAATGTATCCGCCATCGCCAAGCACGTCGCCGCTTGCGGAAATAAAGTTTGTTTGTCCTGCGTCGAGCGTTTCGAAATCGATTGCTGTTGCTTCAATGCCGTCGTCGGGCATTGTTCCTGCCGGATAGATGAGAACCCGATGGGTGGTGCCGGTTTGCTTGTCGTCGCGCACGATTATGTTCCCGGCGTCGTCGATTGCCGTTCCCCATCCGGCTCCTCCGGGAAGAGTGCCTGCAAGACCTTCGGATGTGTAGATATAGATTAATTTGTCGCTACAGTCGTTGATGTAGAATGTGCCGTTGCAGGCTGCTCCTTGTTGCGCGTTTGTCCCGTCGATATGCTCAGGGGCATTCCCTTCTTTGTCGGTGTAGCTCCAAAGTTTTTCGATATGGAAATCGGTAGGACCGGTGTTGCCTTCCGGCACTTCCCCTTTTGCCACAAATTCAGCCACATTGGCATTGTGGACACAATAGACATGAATGTCGCCGTCTTTTACATTCGCGAATCCCGCGATATAATCGTCATTTTCGAGCGTGAACGAGCCAAATTCGTCGCATGCAAATTCTATGGATTTTAAGCCTTTGCTCATGTCCAAAAGGCAAAATCCGTTGCCGGTGAATACAGGCGCATAGATTTTTGCACCGTATCGGAATGGGGATAGCGAAGTTTGTCGGATGTCGATGTCATCATTGTCGGCCATTGCCATAAAAGGACTTAATTCTGCCGTAGTGCTTTCCCAATCGAATGAATATTCGGCGGGTAGCGTCGTGGGCGAATCAATGATGATATTGTTGCGGCTGAATGGGGAGATTGAGAGCGAGGATTGCCCTGTAAGCGCGATTGTGTTGCTCGCAATTGCTCCGGTCGACGATATGCCGCGTATTCCGTCGTTCGAAGCGTAATAGATTTTCCAATCTTCTGTTGTTCCGCTGAAGCAAAATGCCGGAGTTGTCGAACAATTGTCGATCGCCGTAATTTCTTGTAGTTCGGAATTTTGATTCCATGCATAGATTGTGGCAGTGTTGTTGCCATGATCGACGTAAAGAATCAAGCGTCCGTCGGCATCAATGGAAATGTCGGGTACCGGATGCTCTGTGTTAAGCGCAATTCGCGTGTATGTTTGCGTGTCCATGTCGAGCATGGCGATGTTGCCGTCAGTGCTGAGCAGGAAAATATTGTTTTCGTGGGCGATTGCTTTTTTTGTTGAGAAGCTTTGTTCCAATTTTGTGGAGCTTTCTTCGAATGTATATGTAGCTTGTATAATTCCGTCGTGGTCGGGATAGTCGATTTTGTTGGGTACCAACGAACTGAACGGATCGAGTTCCGGAAGCCCGACGGGATCGAGGTAGTCAACGGCGATGAAGTCGCATCCGTAATTGCCGTAAGTGCTGTAATTGGCTGCGGTGTTGACAGTCCATACGCCCACTTTTAGATTCTTTTCGTGGAATTTCGTGACAGTGTTGCGGTCGAAGCATCCTGTTTGGATGTAGGCTCCAATGTTGTGCTCGACACACCAATCGAAATTCGATTCCCAATTTGTGTTGCAAAGAAACATCAACTTGAAATCAGGATAATTTTCACGGATAAACTCTAAGCATGGCTTCATGGATGTGTTGATAATGGCATCGTTTTCAAATCCGTATTCGATAACGGTGTCGACCATGCGTTTCAAGTTGCTGCAATCGTTATTGTTGATGCCGGTTGCCCATTTTAATTCAATGAA
The DNA here is from genome assembly GCA_900541555.1 of uncultured Porphyromonadaceae bacterium. Lineage (GTDB taxonomy): Bacteria > Bacteroidota > Bacteroidia > Bacteroidales > Muribaculaceae > Limisoma > Limisoma intestinavium. The sequence goes on from UQKE01000021.1 coordinate 29,947, forward strand.
CGGAATGACGCCATAGTCTTTGCAAATTTGCAGATACTCTTCGAGGGTGCATATTTTCCCTTCGTACGTGATGCCGCCTCTGGTTTGCGTGTATGTTTCGGCTTTCAGTTGCTCGATGGTTGCTGTTGTGATAGTAAGATTCCCGCCCAAACGGCTGGTTTCGTCGTCGTGGGTGAGCACAAATGTCCCGTCGCCTGCGACCTTGATGTCTGTTTCTAAGCAGCTGTATCCTTTTTCGGCTCCTGCAATGAATGCTTCTGCGCTGTTTTCGACGCCCCAATAGCTTCCTCGGTGGCCGATTAATTTGGGCGCTGCATTTATGGCTGCGATATTTGCCGATAGCAATGCGATTAATGTTAAGATTGATTTTTTCATAGGCTATGGTTTTAAGTTGTTAGTAATCGTTTGGAATGTTCGGGAGAATCATTGTTGCCAAATTTACGAGAACTTTCGAAAAAAAGCAATTCTTTCATATAGGTTTTTGGCGAAAAAATGGCATGTGGCGGAACAGAAATGGCAGGAAAAACAGACAATTTTTCATTCCAGCCGTTGCGTAGGGCTGTTGACGTGTTTGGCATCGGATTTGCATATTTCAATATGAACTTTCAAAGGAGCAACATCCGGAGAAAGTTGAAAAAATGAAAATAACTAAAATAGGAGATAATGATTATGATGCCGATGAGAAGAAATCAAAATTGGTTGCCAAGTATCTTCAATGATTTTTTTGACAACGAATGGATGGAAAAAGCAAATGCAACCGCTCCGGCTATCAATGTGAGCGAAAGCGAAAATGAATATAAGGTGGAAGTGGCTGCGCCGGGAATGACCAAAGAGGATTTCAACATTCGTATAGATGAAGAAAACAATTTGGTTATCTCGATGGAAAAGAAAAGCGAAAGCAAGGAAGAAAAGAAAGATCGCAAATATTTGCGTCGTGAATTTTCTTATTCAAAATTTGAACAAACGATGATTCTTCCGGACGATGTCGACAAGGAAAAGATCGGAGCAGCTGTCGAAAACGGAGTGCTCGACATTACATTGCCGAAATTGACGAAGGAAGATTTGCCGAAATTGTCGCGCAATATTGAAATCAAGTAATTTCATATTGGATGCAAAAACGGGAAGGCGTATATACGCTTTCCCGTTTTTGTATGTAGTAAGGTCAATAGCTTGTGTCGACGCGGAGCACTCGGATGCCGGTGTTGCTGCGCAAGGTTCTTAGCATTTCAAAAAGATCGTATTTGTCGATAATCACTTTTTTCTCGACGGATGATGCGTGGAGCAGGTGCGGGGCGCCTTTGACAAAGCGTACGATGCCAAGATGCGACACGTCGAGGCCTTCCGTTTTTGTTGTGAGGCAGATGATATCGCCGTCGCGCAGGTTTTCGATGACGTCTTTTCGTTTGAGGTCCCTTTTGTTGATGTATGGATACATGTGCATGTTGTATCCTGTTTCAAATTGTTTGATGGCGGCAAATTCTGTGCTGTCGCTTAACGCCGGATAGCTGTTGCGATGGGAAGTCATGTAGTTTAATGATTTCACGATGTTTTCGGCGTGGGGGATGTAGGCGGTTTCCTCGTGGAAATTGCCTCTTGATGTGTTCTCGACAATCCATGCGCTGATGTAATGCAATCTCGACGAGTATCCATCAAGCTGGCCTCCGCGATAACGAATATTTTCTAGCTTGGCAGCGTATGCATACCATGTTGGAGATTTGCTCATGGCCGCTTTGGTAAGAGCAATTAATGTTTCGACGAAAGTGGTGCAGTCGAGTTCGTCAATGTTGATAGTGAGGTATTCTTGTTCGCCTTCAAGAGTATGGGCGACATAAGGAGTGCCTAATAATTTGTCGGCAAAGAACGACATGTATTCATTCGGGGTTCTAAGATCTGCGGAAATTGCTTCTGTAAGTAGGCGATTGATTTTGGTCGTGTCGTTTTCGCAGTGGAATCTGACCGATTCGATAGGAAATGAATAGCTGCAAAAAGCCGTTGCGCAGATGAATAGAAGTGTTAGAAAGATTTTACGCATATTCGAATGTAGCTTAGGTTTAATTTCCCACGAAAATACATTATAATTTTGGAAATTCCAATTTATGAGTTTGCCGTCATTGTCCGCTGTCGAAAGTGTGTTTGTGTAAAATGTTGCGTTATAGCGATTTGTGAGGATATTCGATATAATGGATTAATTTTTTTCAAAAAAAAGTTGGGATAAAATTTGGAAAGAATGGGTTGCGGGCAGTACCTTTGCAACCGCAAACGGCGGAAGGCGCTTTTTTT